>JANODK010000017.1:0-18009 GCA_031412655.1 Chryseolinea sp. | reverse complement strand
CCGATGATGTGAACAATTCCCTGGTAAGGATGACCTAAATCATATAACTCAATTCCAAACTCTGGACAATTTTTGCGAAGGGTTTCAACTTGATGACGTGACAATGCTTCTTTGATCGGAAGATGCTGATCGATCGTAGGTACGTTGTGATCAGCCGTAGCCGTTGTACGCGATGGATTAAAAACTTTGATGCCACGCTTACGCAAACCATCAAATGCCTGGGGACTTGTTACTTCATGAATAAAATGACGATCGATGTAAATAGCATCCGGATAACCCTCACTGTTTTTCACAATGTGAGCATCCCAGATTTTGTCAAATAATGTCTTTTGTTGTGAGGCCATGTTTCTTCTTAATTCAACTTCTCTTTTCAAATGTGTAACAAGTGTTAGTTTGCACACGAAGGTTAAAAACGCAACCGCCCCATCCTGATTGACTCGGGACGGGGCGGAATACAAAGTTCTGATGTTATCTTCTCATCTCATACGAGATGTACTTTAATCAAAAAAATAAAACTTTTTTAAGAGAGGTATCTTGATGTGCGAAGATGAAAAAAGTTAAGGCAAGCATCAACGAATTGTTAATAAATTTTTAACCAAACTCACAAGTGTTTGGTAGCGATTTCGCATTGCAAACGATGGAGCAAGTAGGCAGTTGACAAATGGCAATAGGCAATGCGGTATTAAATATTTCCACTCATTTATTTAATGAACTAGTGACAACACGTGCAGAATGTTTAATGAGGTAATATCTATTAAATCATTCTCACCACCATGATAAAGGCAATGTAATTTCGTTTACAGAGTCAACAACTAAATCAGGTTTGAAGGCATACTTTTTTAAATCTTCAAGTTTTGTAATTCCACTTAAAACTAAAATCGTTTTATAGCCCATCTGTACACCGCCCTGAATGTCGGTCACCATCGTATCACCAATCACCGTAGTCTCTGCCGTTTCCAAACCAAGTGCTTTTCTAGCGGCACGCATCATAACGGGACCTGGCTTTCCTACCACAAATGCATGAACGCCTGTGGCCTCCTCAATCATTGCAGTGGTTGCTGCAATCCCCAGATTATTCCATCCTTTCATCTTTGGTGATGGATCGCGATTGGTAGTAATAAATTTTGCGCCTGCTAAAATCATGTCAACAGCACGTTGAACCATTTCCAATGTAAAATTTCTTCCCTCACCCAGTACCACAAAATCAGGATCATTATCAACCAATGTAATTCCGTTCTCATGAAGACTGGTTATCAGTCCGCCTTCACCTAATACGTATGCTGTACATTTTTGAGTTTGGTCAGCTAAGAATTTTGCTGTTGCCATTGCACTGGTATAAACATGTTTTTCGGTCACATGTATACCAAGCTTGGTGAGTTTCCGTACCGCTTCCAATCGCGTACGCTGACTATTATTCGTCATGAACATGAACGGGATATTTTCTTTTAACAACCGGGCGATGAATACATCCGCTCCTGGAATCATGGTGTCGCCACCATATACCACACCATCCATATCAATTAATAAACCTTGTGCCATACCAAATGAATTTAAAAACTAAAACTCAAGGTACTTGTTTTCTCTCCATTTTTCCTTTCAGCCCATTCATTAAATAGTTAATTTTGATTGAATCTTAATTTAACACGACAGACAATGAAACAAGTAACAGTACATATTCCTGATAAGAAATACGAAATGTTTATGGAGTTAATGAAAAGTCTTTCGTTCGTTAAAAAGGTAAAATCGGAAGATGATGAAACAACCAAAGAAGAAATTCTTGATGGTATTAAACAAGCGGTGAAGGAGGTAAACCTGATAAAGCAGGGCAAGCTAAAGCCTGTGCTATTAAAAGATTTTCTCAATGAACTATAAGATTGCAACCATTGCTAATTTTCGGAAAGAAGCTAAAAAGCTTATTAAGAAATACCCATCACTTTCGCAAGAGCTAAACGATCTCGGTTCAGAACTTTCTATCAATCCAGAATTAGGAACCTCGGTGGGATCTAATTGCTTTAAAATTCGTATTTCTATTGCTTCCAAGGGAAAAGGAAAAAGTGGTGGAGCAAGGGTGATAACGTATGTATATGTAACTGAAACTACTGTTATTCTTCTTTCCATTTACGATAAGAGTGACCGGTCTTCGATATCGAGAGAAGAAATCGAAGAACTTTTAAAACAACTTTAGAAGTTATACTTTAAACCAGATACTCAAACAAATTCTCATTCTGATTCACAAGGGTGTAATTCAATTTGTGCGCATTCATCCGTTCGATTAAAACATGAAAATCATCTTTTGATTTTACTTCTATACCAATCAGGGCTGGTCCGGTCTCTTTGTTATTCTTTTGAATAAATTCAAAGCGAACGATATCATCGTTCGGCCCCAGAATATCGTTCACAAATTCTTTTAACGCTCCCGGACGCTGAGCAAAGCGCACGATAAAATAATGTTTTAATCCTTCGTACAATAACGAGCGCTCCTTTATTTCTTGCATGCGATCGATGTCGTTATTTCCACCGCTCAACACGCATACTATTTTCTTACCTTTTAACTGATCAGCATACTGATCAAGCGCAGCAATTGATAATGCTCCAGCAGGCTCTGCTACAATTGCGTCCTCATTATACAATTGAAGAATAGTTGAGCTTACTTTTCCTTCCGGAACAAGAAGCATATCCGACAATGTATCCTTACACAATTGAAACGTGATTTCACCAACCTTCTTTACTGAAGCACCATCGACAAATCGCTGAATTGAATCCAGCACGACAGGCTTGCCAGCCTTAAGGGCTTCCTTCATAGAGGGTGCACCTTGCGGCTCAACACCTATGATTTTCGTTTGAGGTGAGAACACTTTAAAATATTGTCCTACACCAGCACACAATCCCCCTCCACCAATGGGCAAAAAGATGTAGTCGATGTTAGAGAGTTCATCTATAATTTCTTTGCCAACAGTTCCTTGGCCTTCAATCACTTTTAAATGATCGAATGGCGGAATGAATATCATATTATTCGCGGCAGTAAATTCCAATGCATGGGTCTGACATTCGTCAAACGTATCGCCAATCAAAACTATTTCAATGTTTTCTCCACCGAACATTCTCACTTGTGTGATTTTTTGCTTGGGGGTAATAGCAGGCATGTAGATTACTCCTTTGATATCTAATGTACGACATGAGTAGGCAACACCCTGTGCATGATTACCTGCACTCGCGCAAACGACACCACGCTTACGTTGCTCTTCCGTTAAACTTTGAATCAGATTATAAGCACCCCGAAGTTTGTATGAACGCACAATTTGTAAGTCCTCACGCTTCAAATAAATTTCTGATTTAAACTTTTCAGAAAGTTTACGATGAAACTGCAAGGGCGTTTTCAACACCACCGATTTTAAAACTTCGGCTGCTGCGTTGATGTCCAGGTTAACTACTTTCGTGTCGGATGCCATTATTGTATTGGCTAAATATTTTACTTCTTATTTTTTAACGGCAACGACTATTCCCGTTGCCCAAACTTGTTTAGTCAAAACTAAATCCTCTCGCTTCTCTAAAATATCAACAAGCTTAATTGCCTTTTCGTGATGACCATCAGGCCAATTTGGCTGAGGCATCATATCATCAATAATGTAAAGACCGCCTTTGTTCAACATCGCCAATACTTCATCTAGCATCAGGTATTTACCATGCCATGTATCAGCAAAAATGTAGTCATACTTTTGATCTCTGTTCGCTTCAACCCAATCTGCGCAATCTGTGCAGACAAGGCTTAACCGTTTGTCATCCCCTAAGAATGATTCCGCGATCTCTAAAAACTTTGCATCAAAATCAATTGATGTGAGTGTCGAGTCTTTATCCATACCATCCAAAATCCACGCAGTCGATAAACCAGTTCCAGTGCCGAGTTCAAGAAATTTAGAAGCTGGCTTTGAGCTTGCTAATGTTCTGAGCAACGAACACGTCAGCACATCAGACGCCATGGTGAAGCCCGACAACTTTGTCGCTTCATCAATACGACTGTAGGCTTTCGGAAAGTGTTGGTTTATCTCTTCGGTCATTTGCCAGTTATTAATTTGTACACACCCTCTTAAATGACTTCAGGTATAAGTTTAAAGTTTCGAGTTAATTAAAACTCGAAACTTTAAACTCGAAACTATTTTAGTTAATCATGCTCGCTTCAACTGCATTCTTCTCTGGTCTGAGTGAACGCACCGCTGCACCCGCTTGCCAAAGTTCGCTGTCGTGTACTTCCTTTAATTCTTCTGCAAGCTTCTCGCGATAATCAGGTTTGCTACACGTTTCGATAGTACGTCTTGCTTCTTCGCCCGTAGCAACGCTCTTATACAATTCCTGGAATACAGGAAGTGTAGCTGCTTTGAATTTCTTCATCCAATCTAATGCTCCACGTTGTGCTGTTGTTGAACAGTTAGCAAACATCCAGTCCATTCCGTTTTCTGCAACGAGCGGCATTAAACTTTGTGTTAATTCTTCTACTGTTTCGTTAAAGGCTTCAGATGGTGAGTGACCATTCGCACGCAATACTTCGTATTGTGCTTCGAAGATACCTGCAATAGCACCCATCAAAGTTCCACGCTCTCCAGTTAAATCAGAGTATACTTCTTTTTTGAAATCAGTTTCGAATAAATATCCTGCACCAACGCCAATACCTAGTGCGATGGCTTTTGTTTTTGCATTTCCGGTTGCGTCTTGAAACACAGCGTAGCTTGCGTTGATACCTTTACCTTGCAGGAACAATCTGCGAACAGAAGTTCCTGATCCTTTCGGTGCTGCAAGAATTACATCGATATCTTTAGATGGGATAATTCCAGTTTGTTCTTTGAACGTGATGCCAAATCCATGAGAGAAATATAAAGTCTTGCCTGCTGTAAAATACGGTTTGATGGTTGGCCATAAAGCAATCTGACCAGCATCTGAAAGAAGAAACTGAACGATCGTTCCTTTTTTTACTGCTTCTTCAATTTCGAATAAAGTTTCGCCAGGAATCCAGCCATGTTGAACGGCTTTGTCCCAAGTCTTGGAACCTTTGCGTTGTCCAACGATTACATTGAATCCATTGTCGCGCAAATTCAATGCTTGTGCTGGACCTTGCACGCCATATCCGATAATTGCAATGGTTTCATTCTTCATTACCTCCAATGCTTTTTCCATTGGAAACTCTTCGCGGGTTACAACTTCCTCTACGGTTCCGCCAAAATTGATCTGTGCCATTTTTATTTTGTTTAATTGTTTACGTTTTAAAAGTCCATAGTTAGCGATTTGTAGTTTTTAGATTGTCTTTATCATTTCTCAATACTAAATACTCTATACTCAATACTATTTACGCTGCTACTTCAGTATGTTTTGCACTTAACTCTATATACACATCACTTCCTTCATAATAAAGAGCTTGTTCCACTTCAATTAGTTTTTCAAGTTGATGCTTTACTTTTTCCATTAAGTCGGGCGTAGTGTGTACTAAGATTAACGCCATGCCTCTTGTGAAATCATTTTCGTTTTCATGAGCCATCAATTTTTTAATGCGCACTCTTCTGCGATTTAAAATATTAACGATCCGGTTCAATACCGAAAAGTTATTATCCGAATGTATGGCTAAGGTGAAATTCTGTTTCATAACTCGATTTTAGATTTTAGACTTCAGATTTAAGATCAAGACGGTTGAAATTTTGAAATACTACTTTCCTTTATCAACCTAACTTTGCCTATTGCTTACTGCCTATTGCCTACTTTTTACTTGGTATTTCTAAAATAACTTCCGCTACTCCTGCACCTGCTGGCACCATTGGGAATACATTATCTTCTTTGCCGACTACGGCTTCTAAGAAGAATGATGTCTCTGCATCCAGCATTTCCTTTAATGCAGATTGTAAGTCTTCACGCATTTCTACTTTACGAGCAGGAATGTCATAGGCTTCTGCAATTTTCACAAAATTCGGGTTCGACATTTCGGTGAATGAATAGCGCTTCTCATGGAAGAGTTGTTGCCACTGGCGCACCATTCCCAAAAAGTTGTTATTCAACACTAATATCTTCACTGGAATTTTATACTGCATGATCGTGCCCAATTCTTGTACCGTCATCTGATATCCTCCATCACCAATTACCGCCACAACTTGTTTTGCTGGCATTCCTAACTTCGCTCCAATGGCTGCAGGAAGTGCAAAGCCCATCGTACCTGCTCCACCCGATGTTACATTGGTGCGTGGATTTTTATATTCGTAATAGCGCGATGTTGTCATTTGATGTTGTCCTACATCGGTAACAATAATCGCTTCACCATTGGTCATTTGAGATAAGTGATGAATCACTTCCGCCATCATCAATGGACCTTCAGGATTAAACTCGTGTTTGATGACCTTCTCAAATTCAATATCCATCATCTTGTGAAAGCTACTGATCCACTCTGGGTATTGATTTGATTTACATTTTCCAATCAAAGCAGTCAATGCTTCTTTTGCATCAGCATGAACGGCCACTGTTGCCGGAATGATTTTGTTAATCTCGGCACGGTCAATCTCAATATGAATTACTTTCGCTTGCTTAGCGTACTTGCTTACATTACCCGTTACGCGATCATCGAAACGCATACCTACTGCAATGAGTACATCACATTCATTCGTGTTCACGTTCGGACCATAATTTCCATGCATGCCTAAATAGCCTACATAGTTTGGATGATCCGTTGGAAATCCGCCTAGGCCCAACAATGTTGAAGCAACAGGAATACCGGTCTTTTCTGAAAAGGCAATCAACTGATCCGTTGCTCCTGATAATAATATACCTTGTCCCGCAAGAATGTAGGGACGTTTCGCTTCGTTGATCAGCTTCGCTGCTTCTTCGACCTGCGAAAGTTGTAATTCAGGTTTTGGTTTATACGTACGAATATTTTTGCAAGGAACATATTCAGCCTCCTCAATCATTTCGTTCTGTGCATTCTTGGTGATGTCTACCAATACAGGTCCTGGTCTTCCCGTGCAGGCAATGTAGAATGCTTTCGCAATGGCCGGTGCAATATCTTTTGCTTCCGTTACTTGCACATTCCATTTTGTAACAGGTATTGTAGTATTTATCACATCAATTTCCTGAAAGGCATCGGTACCTAACAAATGCGCAAACACCTGGCCTGTGATACACACAATTGGCGTTGAGTCGATCATTGCATCCGCCAATCCCGTAACGAGATTTGTTGCACCAGGTCCTGATGTTGCTAATGCAACTCCTACCTTACCGGATACACGAGCAAAACCTTGTGCAGCATGAACAGCACCTTGTTCGTGACGGACCAGAATATGAGTGAGTTTGTCAGCATAACCATAGAGCGCATCATACACGGGCATGATGGCACCACCTGGATAACCAAACAATGTATTTACATTCTCTGCCACAAGGCATTGCAATAATGTTTCAGAACCTGAAATCATTTTGGCGGGCGATGCTTGCTTCTTGGAGCTGGCCTCTCCCGCTGTTTTAGTTTTCGTCAGTAACGCATCCATCAGCTGCTGTTTTTACTTGTTTTGCATACTTCAACAGAACTCCACTTTTCACGCGCAACTCCGGTTGTACCCAGGCTGCTTTACGTTTGGCCAGGGTTGCAGCATCGACCATCAGGTTTATGGTGCGGCCCCGGACATCTATTTCAATCGGATCATCGTCCGACACTAAACCAATTAAACCACCGTCATACGCTTCGGGTGTAATGTGACCAATCACGAAACCGTGAGAGCCACCAGAAAATCTTCCATCAGTAATAAGCGCGACACTCTTGCCAAGACCTGCGCCCATAATTGCAGAAGTAGGCTTCAACATTTCCGGCATACCGGGTGCACCCTTAGGACCAACGTTTCGAATGACGACTACATCACCTGCTTTTACTTTGCCTTCTGAGATGCCAGCATTCAAATCAAACTCACTATTGAATACACGTGCAGGTCCGTTAAACTTTTCTCCTTCTTTTCCAGTGATTTTTGCTACCGATCCTTTCTCTGCCAGGTTCCCGTAAAGGATTTGTAAGTGACCAGTTGCTTTGATCGGATTCTCTAAAGAACGAATAACATCTTGTGTTGTAAAATCAAGAGACTTCGCTTCCTTCAGATTTTCTTTTACTGTTTTCCCGGTAACGGTTATACAGTCACCATGAATAAATCCTTTCTCTAATAAATATTTCATCACTGATGGAACGCCTCCGATTTTATGAAGGGCCTCCATCAAATATTTTCCGCTAGGTTTTAAATCGGCAATCAACGGAGTCTTATCTGAAATGCGTTGAAAATCTTCTTGCGTTACTTCTACTCCTACTGATTTCGCCATCGCGATTAAGTGAAGCACTGCATTGGTTGATCCACCCAACACCATCACGACAGTTATCGCATTTTCAAATGCTTTCTTCGTCATGATTTCGCGTGGTTTTAAGTCACGCTCCAATAAAAGTTTTATCGCTTCACCTGCTTGTACGCACTCAGCAGATTTTTCTTTGCTCAATGCAGGGTTCGATGCGGAGTATGGCAATGACATTCCCAAGGCTTCGATTGCTGATGCCATCGTGTTTGCAGTATACATTCCTCCACAAGCACCTGCACCCGGACAAGAATTTTGTACGATGCCTTTGAAATCTTCCGGTGTAATGTTGCCCGCCATCTTCTGGCCAAGCGCTTCGAATGCTGAAATGATATTGAGCTCTTGTCCTTTCCAATGTCCACCGGCAATCGTTCCGCCATACACCATAATCGCAGGACGATTTAATCTTCCCATCGCGATTAATGATCCCGGCATATTTTTATCGCAGCCTACTACTGCTATAAGTCCATCGTAATATTGTGCACCACAAACGGCTTCAATCGAATCGGCAATAATTTCGCGACTCACCAAAGAGTAGCGCATGCCTTCTGTTCCGTTGCTGATACCATCACTCACTCCGATGGTATGAAAAATCAATCCGACTAATTCGTTACTCCAGACAGCAGTCTTTACTTCTTTTGCCAAGTCATTCAAGTGCATGTTGCACGTGTTGCCGTCATAGCCTGTACTTACTATACCTACCTGCGCTTTCTTTAAATCTTCTTCTGTTAAACCAATTCCATACAACATCGCCTGCGCGGCTGGAAGCGTTGGATCTTGTGTTATGGTTTTGCTGTATTTATTTAGTTCAAGCCTCACCCCGGCCCTCTCCGAAGGAGAGGGAGTAGTGCCTGCCAATATTTTAGATTGTTCCTTCATTAACAATTGGTCTCTTACTAGTTTAAAAAATGGTCTCTATGTGTGGGTGTGCTATTCTAAATCTTAAATCACAAATCCAAAATCATAAATGATTAGCGAGGAGAGGTGAAGCAATTTTGCAACTGCTCCACATCCTCGAGCATCTGGTTGTCAGATGATGACGTAGCTAAACGATTTCTCGAGTACCTGACATTTGTATGCTTCTTGTACAATAGCGCCTAAACTATCGGACCATTCTTTCTGCATTGGTTTTGCATCGATCGATTCGATGCCTGCAATTTCTGCAGCCGTTCCGCATAAGAATGCACTGTCGGCACCTTCTAAATCTTCTTGCTTAATGACTTTTTCTTTTACGGGAATATCCATCTCTTGACAAATGTTGATCACCGATTGACGGGTGATGCCCGGAAGAATATGACCTGCTGGTGGCGTATACAGCACACCATTTTTTTCTAAAAAGAAATTCGCACCTGGAGCTTCGGCAACATTGCCGTTCATGTCCAACATCAACGCCTCATCGTATCCTCGAACTTTTGCTTCGCTTGTGGCCAGGATTGAGTTCACATAATGTCCGGTGACTTTTGCTTCCATCTTCAACGAATTTGGATTCGGACGTTGGTAAGATGAAAGACCTACCTTCAACAATTTATTTCCATGATACTTCTCCCACTCCCATGCGCAAAGCATTAAGTATACTTCGCTCGGTTGGGTCAAGGTCATGTTCGGTCCGCAATACACTAACGGACGGATGTAAGAATCTGATAAATTATTTTTCTCCAGAAGTTGATACGAGATCTGAACCAGTTCTTCAGTTTCGTAGTCGAAAGGAATGCCAACCAATGCACAGCTTTTTTTCAAACGTTCGAAATGCTCGTTAGCCTTAAATATTTTCACACCATTCATCGTCTGGTATGCGCGGATACCTTCGAAAGCACCATAGCCATAATGCAGTGTTTGGCTGTACAAATCGGTGTGCGCATCCATTGCCTTAATGAACTTACCGTTCAAAAATAAAATGGTGTCTTTAGTGTAATACATATAACAATTGTTAGTTTGTCTTGGTCCCTATAAAACAAAACCGTCCCGCTTGAGGGCGGGACGGTTCGTTAGTTTTTTATATTGATGCTAAACTACTGTCGCCCCTGCGGGTTTAAGAATAATCACGACCAGAAGTAGCAAAGTAAGCATAGCGATCGTCCGGTAGGACATCGATGTTTGTGTTGCTATTTGAGTTGTGTTCAGCATTTAATTTTGTTCGAGTACAAGTCTCAAGAATTAAAAGGTGTAATTCAAGTTAATGTCAGAAAAAATTTAAAAATGTAAGAAAACGAGTGTTAGTTTTCTAAGCTAATTAAGATTTTAGATTTGTGATTTATGATTTTTTATCATCTGTAAACTGACAAATCCCTGATCTTAAAATTCGGGGGGTTCATTAACACTCAGCCTTGAGTAACTATTAATCTTGGTCAACAAATTTTAACCCCTCATCGTATCTAAAATCTTAATTCAAAAATCCAAAATCACAAATTCTTATTCGTCTTTTAAAACATCAACCGGATTAGTTAATGCTGCCTTTATGGAATGATAACTTGTGATGATAATCGCCATCATTAATGTAATAATACCGACAAGAACAAACATCCACCACGAAGGTGTAATGCGATATGCAAAATCTTCCAGCCACATCTGCGTGAGCCAGTAAGAAAACGGTGCTCCGATCACAAAAGCAAGCACGATGAGTTTCGTATATCCTTTCGAAATCAGTGTCACGATATTCCATACGGATGCACCTGAAACTTTTCGAATGCCAATTTCTTTTGAGCGTTGCTCGAGTGAATAAATAATCATACCCAACAATCCTAAACAGGCAATCAGTATTGCAAGACTTGCTAGTACTGTTAAGCCTTTTCCAAATTGTGCTTGTGTCTTAAAGGTTTCAGCAAATGCCTGATCAATAAATTCATATTGAAAAGGTGAATCACCTGCATGTTGTTTCCATAAAGTTGTTAGTTGTGCGAAAGTTTTGTCCCACGATTCGCTGCTCTGTGTGTTGACACTCAACGCCACAAATTGTTTATCACCGGCACCCAGATTTTTATTCTTGATATGGAAAATTGCCATTGGTTCAATTGGCGTTGCTAACGACCAATAATTAAAATCAGATACAACACCGATTACTTCAAACCGCGTTTCGCCATTCGGATATTCTATCGTTTTTCCAATTACAGATTCATCCACATTCCAACCCAATCTCTTAATGGTGGACTCATTTATAATAACACGATCAACATCACCCGGAGCATCCGCTGAAAAATTGCGTCCGTATTTTAATCTGATATCCAATGTTGGAATGTAGCGTTCATCGGCTGTGGTGTAGTTCAATGAAAACGTTTTTCCATTCAAACCTTCCGCAGTAAACTTATCTCCGCCCCAAATAGTAGGGGGCAAAGATGTACACCATGAACTTTTAGCAATGCCTTGAATGTTCAATGCGGCATTGGCAAAACCTTCACCATCACTGACACCTTCAATGTGTTTAATGACCAATAAATTTTCTTTATTGAATCCAATATCTTTTGATGAGACATATCGAAGTTGCTGGAACACTACGGCAGTACATACCATCAACACGATGGAAACACTAAACTGAAACACGACTAATCCATTCCGAAATAATTTTCCATCGTTACCACTTTTCAGCTTCCCTTTCATCGCCTCAACGGGATGAAACCCACTGAGAAAAAACGCAGGGTAACTGCTTGACACAATGGCCATCAATAAAACAAGTGCGATCAATGCCAACATTAAATTCGCATCTTGAAATAAATTAATGGTCAGGGTCGCTCCGGTCATTACATTAAAGAAAGGCAATACGATTTGAGTGAGCGCTAACCCGGTAATCATGGCAATAACACAAAACGCAAGGGCTTCAATAAAATAATTCAGGCTTAATCCTCTTCTTCCAAGACCTAGAATTTTACGAATGCTAGCTTCTTTTATTCTTCGTGTAAACTGAGCCGTGCTCAAATTCATAAAGTTGACACAAGACAACAACACGATAAAAATCCCTGCACCAATAAGTGAGTAAATAATTTTAATATTTCCTGAATCATTCAAACGATTCAATACAATAGAATCAGGTAAGTGAATGCTCGTCATCGGCTGTAAAAACAATTCCCATTTCTTTCCCGACTTAATATAATCATCAAACGTGGTGTTCATGATGCGTTGCAAAGTTTGCGCTGCATGTTTGCGCGGAATGCCGACAAGTTTTGCAGTAACATTAGCCATGTTTGTATTTTCTCTAAAGCGAACATACGTTTCAAGCTGTGTCCAGATCCAGCTCCAGTAGAGTCTTTTCACCGCAGGGAAACTATTCATTGACAACAACACGTCAAACTCGATATAGGAATTATCAGGAGTATTTTTTACAACACCTGTTACTTCATAGGTCTTTTGTTCTGCACCTCCACCCAATCCACCAAGACGAACCATTTTACCAATGGGATTTTCGTCACCAAAATATTTTTTGGCGGTTGATTCAGACATCACCAATGTATTGGCCTGAAGTAATGCTTGCTTAGCATCCCCTTTCACAAACGGAAAATTGAACATCTGGAAGAAGTTCGAATCCCCTGCGAGAATTTTGTCTTCTTCAAACGTTACAACCTCATTCTTCGAATTGGTATACGAGATAATAAAATTACCAGGTGTGTGAATGCTGGTCATCAACTCCACTTCGGGTAATTCTTCCTTGAGCGCTTCGGCTACGCCCGGACCCGTTGAAGAGAATTGTTGGTTGCTTTCTTCTCCCCAAAGGAAAGTTTGATTGACGCGATAGATGCGCTCTGAGTGATCATGAAATTTATCATAACTAAACTCATGTCGTACGTATAGATAAATCAACAAGGTGCTGGCAATACTAACCGTAAGACCAAGCAAGTTGATAAACGAAAAAAGTTTCTGACGTTTTAAGTTCCGAAAGAAGAGAAGGAAGTAATATCGAAGCATGATGGTTACGGTTTGGACTAAGCTTGACAAAGCCTATACCACAACAAGATAGTGAGTCTGCGCTAAAATTTGGGGATTAATCATTACGTAGGGCGTTCATTAATGAGGTGGGGTGTCCGGTATCGGATATGGTATGAATTAAGTTATTGATTCATACCAATCACTTTTTTTAATCACCGTGGTGTTTCTACAGTGTGAATATCTCTAGTGGCATGTAGCTCTTTTCTCCTGCAATTTAAGTATGTGTTTCTGTTGTTGTCATGCTGTTATAGAACACATTCAAAAATTCCAATCACTTTAAAATTACTTAATTCATCTTCGGTTAGTTCAATGTCACTATACTCAGAGTTATACGTCAATGGTTTTAAGGTAACGGATAGATGACTCCATTGCTCACCTTCTATATTTTTTTTACTGTGATACTCTTTTACGGTATATGCAGAACCGAATTCTGATTCTTGTTTATCTGTATGTTCTGCTAAAACTATTTTTCCGTTTCTTGATCCTCCTGAATATTTTCTGAATAAACAAATCGAGCCATTGGGAATAATTTTATTCATCGATTCACCTTCAACTTTGCAAGCAAATAGGTCTTTTGCTGGGTTGTAACGAGGTGGTAATGCAATCCATTCGTAATCATTGGTATTAACAATTTGCAATTGACCAAAAGTACCTGCCGCGGCTCGTAAGTCGTAAATAGGCACGCTATTTTCAAATGGTAATACTTTAATCAAAGGTAAACGTGTGGTTGACTTTTCAGTTTTGAACTTAGAGATGTGCTTGGTGAAATATTCTTTTAGATTTTTATCGCATACATATACGTAAGTTCCTTTAATACCCCTAAGCATTATAGTCTTGTATATGTTTATTATAAAATCTTTTAGTTCTTCAATATTAGCTATTGATTGTTTGCCATTTTTATCAAAATAATTCTCCTTTAGAATAACTATCTCATTTTTGACTTTATCATATGTAATTTCGTTGCCAAAAATTATACCTGAATAATTCAAATCGTATCCTTGTGTCGTATGAATACATCCCACCTCATTAATTGCGTTAGCAGAATTTATAAAATCATCGGAGACACTATTCCATTGAAGCTCCGAGTTTCCAATTTTAATATCATACACACTCTTATCATTCTTAGAAATCCACGGCCAAGAATAACCCGCTATTAATCTTGACAAACCATTTTCTGTATCTCTAAGTTTAATTTCTGCCACCATTTCTTCGATTGAATCAAATAGCAGAAATTCATATTCACTTGAATTAAAAATCTCTTTCGTTAAACCGAATTTACAATTTAAAAGATTGCCAATATACTTCACGTAACTATTACCGCCCTTAACTCTGAATTGAGATTTTAAATATTCAACCTTAGTTAAACCATTTGATTTTAATTTATCAAAATCTTCTTTCTTAACATCTGAAGGTTTTATGGATTGACTCTCATCATAGAAAAGAATTGCATTTTTCGATTGTTTAATCACCCAATCTAACTCATTGCATTTGTTTTTATCCAAATTTAATTTTTCACAAACAACATCAAATGCATGAAAGTAAGTACCTAAATTAACTCGTCTCCGCAAGCGATGAGATTCATCCACAAAGATGATATCGAAGTTCTCCTTTACAATCTCTGCAGGGCCAATTACCATATTGGCATTTAATCCTTTTATATTTTTGAAAACCTTTTTTAAGGTGTTTCTAAATGAGGACATAGGAACAACCAGAGCCATTTTTGGATTTGGAAATTTCTTCTTTAACTCAAAGATTGTTTGTATAAATTCTGATTCATCATCACCAAATTCTTTAAAGTTGAAATCTTCGTTATTTGAAATGAGCAACTTGAATAAAAAAACAGCTAAAATAGTTTTACCTGTCCCCGCACCTCCTTGAACAACTATAGTTTTAAAATCCCCATTCAATAAACCTTTAAGGATCACTAATAAACCATCTCTCTGTTCAATGGTTAAGCTTTTGTAGGGAGAGTATTTGAATAAATCTGAATTATCAATGTGTTCAATGGAGTGCTTTGAAATTCCTTCCGCTCTGAGTTTATCCCAAATTGATTTAAAAATATCCCAATAAATCTCTTTCTTTTGGTAATAGTTATGGTTAGCCAATCCAATATTTGCATTTAGCAATTTATATTGACCATCACCTGAGATGTATTTTATTAAATTCGATTCTACGTCTAACGTTGCTGACTTATTAAATTTTTCGCTAGTAATTAAATGGACAGCCGTTAGTTTATTCTTCGCGTTGTTTTTTAAGTGGTTATTCATTCTCGCGTAAGTGTCCGTTGTTTCGCCAACATAGGCCTCCTTTATGCTTCCATCACTTAAAATATAAACAATCGGCCATAAGTCTTTTGCATAATGAATGTTATGAAATTCGCTAAACATAGCTGAATTGAAATCGTATCTATTAATGACAAAGTCATTGTCCAACTTCATAACTCATTGTATTTTTTAGCTGTTCCCTTCGCTTTGTCAATGGGGTATTTTTCTGCATTCAATTTTATCTTGTCCTGAATTATTTGTTTTATATCAAATCCATATTTGTCTGCTAATAAAAATGCAAATGATAAAATATCGGCTAATTCCTCTTTGACTTTTTCCTTGTTAGCATCGTCTGCGTTTTTCCAAAGAAATAATTCAAGCAATTCACCTGCTTCTATATTTATAGCCAAAGCAAGATCCTTAGGATTATGAAACTGCTCCCAATCTCTTTCATTTCTGAATTTTATTAGTTCCTTAATTATATCGTCTATCTCGTTCATCCTTTGAACATTTGTTTTGCCAATGAGAATTCTTTGTCATACGGGAGCTTCAAGTCTTTAAGCATTTCCGGAATAGCTAATGACCAAGAAACATAGTAGTACGCCAGAAGATGATATCCTGAAAAGTCTTTACCTGAAACGCTAGCAAGTTTGTATTTGTGATCTCCTCCTGGAACTATACCTTGCGTTCCTAACATTGCAATCTCTAAGGCCGTAGCTTTTATTTTTTCCTTTGGCTTGTCTTTAAAATATTGAAGTGCATCAACCATGAACATAACAATTGCCATGTTCAAACCAATTTCGTTTTGTGACTTTTGAAATTTGTCCATTTCGCTTTGTTTGAAGTCTTTGTCAGACTCGGTGCCAAATGGATCTCCTTCTATATCTTCTAATATTTTGTTAGCATCAGCTCTTCGTCTATGCGTCTCTTCTTCAATTAGTTCAAAATAACTTGCAACCTTTAAGTCGTCAGCCCAATGCTGAACCAGTTCGTATTCCTCTCCTGGTTCTTTATCTTTTTGGTACTCCTTGAATTCTTTAAACAGTTTATTTGCTTCTCTAATTTCATTAGGAGTTGGATTAAACTTTGCAACGAGATCAAACCCAAACAACTCTTTAAAATGAAATGCAAATACTATGTTCATGACTTTGTTGGCGTATTGAACATCTTTAGGAGTTAACTGAATGACCTGTTTATTTGTTGAAGAGTTTTTGTACTCCATTGCAAGTCCATGAAGCGACACAAATTGATAAGGACGTATCTCTGAATAGTTATTAAACAGAAAGTCTTCAATGAATAAGTCGATTGGAGCGTTATAGGTTTGTCTGTTTAGTCCATCGAACAGTGCGCCAATGAATCCCGAAAGTATTTTTTCCGAATAACCTTTTTTACTCAGGTCCTTCAAATCCTTTTCATGATCCTTGATAAATTTGCGTTTCTTTTCTCCGTTGGTTATGAATAGTTTGTTTTGTTTTGTTTTTCTCGCTTCAATTACAAAATCAAGGTGAACTAACTCATGCATCATTAAATGTTCTACCGCCTGGTTACTTGGCTTGTATTTAATCAAATGAAAATCGCGATCATGATTTTCGGCAAACTCAATCTTTGCTGCAGTTGGTAGCTCAGAATCTTCTTCTACTCTTATTTCTTTACCTCCTTCTTTTTCGAGATATGATTTATATTCCTGAAAAGCACTCTTTCCTGACTCCGTTTTAATCCAATCTTCTGAAGTTTTAATTACAAGAGATAGAATATGGTTAAAAAGGTCTTGGTCGTTTGCTCCGCAATTCTTTAAAGAGATTATTGCAAAGTCAAATGCGACTAATGTATTTCCTAACTTGTCGTTTGCTAATGCAATGCCATAGCTTGAGTTCGGATATTTTGGATTAAGTTGATATGCTCTTTCCAGATACTCAAGTCCTTCTTCCCATTTATCAAGTTGAAGTAGATTTGTTCCAAGATTATTGATTGCAATGTTGTCCTTTGGATTTAAGGCAATAGTTTCGTCATAATATTTTCTTGCAGTTTCTAAATCATCTTTTTCTCTCGCAAAGATGTTGCCCATCATTAGTAAGGCATATCCGTTTTTCGGATTCCATCGTAACGCATCAATTAAATAATTTATGGCCTCGTCTTGATTTCCCTCTTCTGATAAAATTTGTCCGAAGATTCTGTGATACTCGGAATTGGGAGGGTTCTTTTTAATTAGCTCAAGGAGTATTGGCTTGGCTTCTTGAAACTTTCTCTTCTCGCATAAGGAAACAACTCTTTTATAATCAGCTTCCTGATTAACTATTTCTTGAGTGTCAACTTCTACGGTCAGTAAGCCGTTTTCGATAGTGACTTTCGGCCTGAAGGGTCCGTAAGTGTAGAATTCTTGGATAACTTCTTTTAGGTTCTCCCCTTGGGGGGGGGGGGGGGGGGGGGGGGGGGGGGGGGGGGGGGGGGGGGGGGGGGGGGGGGGGGGGGGGGGGGGGGGGGGGGG
>JANODK010000016.1:0-1521 GCA_031412655.1 Chryseolinea sp. | reverse complement strand
GAAGATGTGCATTAATTTGTCTTAAACGAACAAATATTTCGTCTATTATAATATACAATTGCAAAAATAATTAAGCCTTTGACTGGAATCTTGCGGCTACCCACTCGCCCTTCTTTTTATGGGAAATGTATTCCAAGCCGTAGTCGTTTGATTTTTTGGTAATGATTTCAAGGTCTGGATTTTCATAATATCCACTGTATAAAATCGTTCCGCCAGGCAACAGAACTTCAGAATACCGATCAATCTGGTCAAGGAGTATATTTCGATTGATGTTGGCAAGAATAATGTCAAAATTAACTTCGGGAATTATTTCTTTCGATCCGCAAAGTGGAATGATATTGTTTACTTTATTAAGATTTGAGTTTTCAATAGTACTTTCAAAGCAAATTGGATCGTAATCAATAGCTGTAATTTGGTTGGCACCCAGGCGCGACGCAAGAATCGCCAGTATCCCCGTTCCACAGCCCATATCCAAAACTTTCTTGTTCTTAAAATCCATATTCATCATGAGTTCTATCATAAGTGCGGTAGTTTCATGATGTCCTGTTCCGAACGCCATTTTGGGATCTACAATTATCTCAAATTCATATTCGGGATGGGGTTCATGAAAAGTTGCGCGAATATAGCATCGGTCATTTATTATCAATGGTTCAAAATTGCTTTCCCATAATTTATTCCAGTTCTGGTGTGGAATAGTCTTTACCTCATAACTAAAAGTGAACATATTTAAGTACTGTCTGGCAATTTCAGCAATCATATTTCCGACCATTTGGTCTTCCGGAATATAGGCTTTGAAGCCGCTTTCCTCGTCTTCAAAGGTGTCAAAACCGATCTCTGAGAGGGAATTTATAAGCAGGTCCTGATGGAAGTCTTTATTTCCTTTAATTGTAAAGTTATATTCTTGGTAGTTCATTAGGAGTCTGATTTAGAACAAGGGGAAATAATAAAAAACGATTGGTTTGAACTCATTCAGATTGTTGAATAATTTGAAAAGCAAAGCTTGTGCAAGTCGGAAGGAATAGTCCCGCTCTTCGTTACAAGTCTTCGCCAATTACATTCATCATAAAATACGCATACCCAGTTAGGCTCCGGGCTTTGCACTTCGATCGCATTTAGATCACAATGACAGAAGCATATATTAACTTCAGCCCTTTAAATGAGATAATTTTGTTAAATATTAAAGACCTTAATTATATCAACAAAATCTCTGGCTTTCAGCGAAGCACCCCCAATCAGACCTCCGTCAATGTCCTCCTGTCCGAATAACTCTGCAGCATTTTTCGGGTTGCAACTTCCGCCATATAATATTGTCAGTTCACTCGCAAGTTCTGAACTATATTGTTCTGCTACTTTTGAGCGGATAAACGCGTGAACTTCCTGTGCCTGTTCGGGCGTAGCTGTTAAACCTGTACCAATTGCCCAGACTGGTTCGTAAGCTAGTACTAGCTTTTTGAATTGGGCTTTATCGAGATGGAATGCGGCTTCTTTTAACTGGCTTTCAATCACATCAAAATGAGTTCC
>JANODK010000015.1:0-66718 GCA_031412655.1 Chryseolinea sp. | reverse complement strand
CTTGCCAACAAACCTCCGGAACAGGTACGAATACACTAATAAGGAAAGTGTCATTTTACCTCCGATACTTGATGCTAAGATAATCACGTTCATGTTCTTCTTTTTAAATTATATTTATGTTGCCTCCGAAGGAGAGGGATGACTATAAAAATAAAGATGTGCTGAATTGAATATGAGCTACTTTTTAATGAGCATTTCTCTTACACCCAAAGCTGACTAAAGTTGAAATTGATTCAGGAAACTTATTGCGACCATGCTGTTGGCTTTCTTTCCCAACGATGGTCCTTTAACTCTTTCAATAATTCTTCACTCAATTTCTTTCCATCGCTTGTCGCCATGTTGGCTTCTACATTGCGAACTTTGCGCATACCCGGAATGATTGTATGGACATTGTCATTGCTCAGAATAAATTTAAGCGCCATTTGTGCCATCGACATGCGTGACGGAACCCAAGGTTTTAAATCATCTGCGCGTTCAACACTTGGAATTAAATTTTCCGGAACAAAATAAGTAGCACGCCAATCGCCTTTCGGGAACACGGTATCTTTTGTTAAAGTGCCGGTTAGTGTTCCTTCATCAAATGGAACTCGCGCAATGACACCTATGTCTAGTTTTTTACAAAGCGGGAAGAGATTGTCTTCTGGTGCCTGATCGAAAATATTATAGATCACTTGAACGGTATCAATTAGACCAGTCTTTAAAGTATTCAATACATTATCCGGCTCCCAGCGATTAACGCTTACGCCAAAATGGAGCACCTTACCTTCTTTCTTTAATTTATCAACGGCCGTTTTCCATTCGTCTTTATCTGCCCAGCTATCTTCCCACACATGAAATTGCTGAAGGTCGATGCGATCAACACGCAAGTTCTTCAAACTCTTTTCGGTGTACTCAACAATGTGTGATGCTGGAAAGCATTCATCAATTGTAAACGATGGTTTAGAGGGCCATGTGAAATTCTTTGCCGGAATTTTAGTAGCGAAATGAAATTGTTTGCCAGCATATTGACGCATTAGCTTGCCAAGAATTTGCTCGCTAACACCATCCGCATAGGCCCAGGCCGTATCAAAAAAATTACAGCCCAATTCAATTCCTCGACCCAAAGCCTCATTGATCTCTGCCTTGTCAACACCTTTCCAACCCGCCAAGCCCCACATGCCATAGCCTATCTCGCTTACATTAAAATTTGTTCTTCCTAATCTTCTTTTCAGCATAGCAATCAAATATTGAGCAGGCAAGTTACTATTTACTCTGCGACTCTAAATTGCAAAGCGCAGACTTTTCTTACTTTTGCCCCCTTAAGAAAGTTAAAAGTTAATAGTTAACCGTTAATAGGCCTCCTCTTAACATTCGTCCAACCATTAACAATTAACCATTAACTGATAACTACACAAATGACACTCGATCAAGAAATAGCCAAACGCAGAACCTTCGGTATTATCAGTCACCCCGATGCTGGCAAAACTACACTGACAGAAAAATTGCTCTTGTTTGGAGGGGCTATCCAAAAGGCGGGTGCCGTAAAGTCAAGTAAAATTAAAGATCACGCCCGCTCTGACTGGATGGAGATTGAAAAGCAACGCGGTATTTCCGTGGCTACTTCTGTGATGGGTTTTAATTATAAGGATGTAAAAATCAATTTACTCGACACTCCTGGTCACCAGGATTTTGCTGAAGATACCTATCGCACACTCACTGCCGTGGATAGTGTGATCATGGTGATTGATTGTGTGAAAGGTGTGGAGATGCAAACCGAAAAACTTATGGAAGTTTGCCGGATGCGCAACACGCCTGTGATTTGTTTTATCAACAAGCTTGATCGTGAAGGTCGCGACCCGTTTGAGTTGCTGGATGAAATTGAAGAGAAGCTCAATATTAAAGTGCGCCCGTTGAGTTGGCCCATCAGTATGGGGAAAACTTTTAAAGGTGTATACAGCTTGTATGAAAAAAGCTTACATCTTTTTAGAGGAAGTAAAGTAACGGTAGAAGAAGGTATTGATATCAGTGATATACACGATGCACAGCTTGATGAATATGTAGGAGAGAATAATGCAAAACAACTTCGTGCTGATGTTGAATTGATTGAAGGTGTTTATCCTGATTTTAAAGTAGAAGATTATTTAGCTGGAAAAATCGCTCCTGTATTTTTTGGAAGCGCTGTAAATAATTTCGGTGTTCAGGAATTGCTCGATACGTTTATTCGCATTGCACCTGCACCAATAGCACGCGAAACAACAATGCGTATTATTGAACCAGACGAAACAAAATTCACGGGGTTCATTTTTAAGATTCACGCTAACATGGATCCGAAACACAGAAACCGCATTGCCTTCTTACGTATCTGCTCTGGCAAGTTTGAGCGTGGAAGCAATTACTATCACGTTCGTCAACAAAAAGGAATTCGTTTTTCAAATGCAACGGCCTTCATGGCGCAAGATCGCGAGACTGTAGAAGAAGCATGGCCTGGTGATATTGTTGGTTTATATGATACTGGTAATTTAAAAATTGGTGATTCTATTACCGATGGCGAAAAGTTGATGTACACCGGCATCCCGAGTTTCTCTCCCGAAATTTTCAAAGAGGTAGTGAACATGGACGCCATGAAAACCAAACAGCTTGAAAAGGGATTGTTGCAATTGATGGAAGAAGGGGTAGCGCAGTTATTCACTTACGAATTAGGTAAGAAAAAAGTAGTAGGCGTTGTAGGTGCACTGCAGTTTGAAGTAATTCAGTTTCGTTTGAAGAACGAATACAGTGCCACTGCACAGTTTGTACCACAGCACATTTTTAAAGCCTGTTGGATCAGTAGCAAAGATCCAAAGAAGTTAGCGGAGTTCATCGACTCCAAACAACGCCACATAGCCCGCGACAAAGACGACAAGCTGGTGTTCATGGCCGAATCAAAAGCCTGGTTACAAATGGTGACGGATAATTTTCCGGATATTAATTTTCATTTTACTTCAGAGTTTAAGGATTGATAGGTTTGCCACGGATGCACGAATGGAATTATTCGTGCATCCGTGGCTATTTTTATTTTGGCTGTTCAACTATTGTCACATTACCTCACCCATGCAGATAATGAATTCAATCGAAGAGATCATTCGTGGATTAAACTTAAAACTGCATCCTGAAGGAGGATACTTTAGAGAAACGTACAGGAGTGATCATTCTATCAATGAAGATAGTCTTACTTCAAAGTATAAAGGAAAAAGAAATTACTCTACGTGTATTTACTTTCTGTTAACATCTGATACCTTTTCCGCCTTTCATCGCATTCAACAAGATGAAATCTGGCATTTCTATAGCGGTTCACCTATCCTTCTCCATACCATTTCTGAAATTGGAACGCATTCAGAATATATCATCGGAAATGATTTCACAAAGGGACAAGTTCCTCAACTCGTAGTCCCCGGTGGACATTGGTTTGGTGCCGAGGTAATCAATCCAAATGACTATTCATTAGTGGGATGCACCGTATCTCCCGGATTTGATTTTGCTGATTTCGAACTTGCCACGAGACAGGAATTAATTTCATTGTTTCCTGAAAATGAAATGATAATAACGAAATTGACCAAACCTTAGGTGCTTAAGGATATCGTTCAGTGTCCTTGCAAATTCCGCAGTGAATGCATTCGCGATTCCGGTAATCAGTAAGGCTTTGAGTATACCGCCTGAATCGCTGCATTCGCAATACGCTCATCATCATCTTCTGATAAACCACTGATGCCGATACTGCCAATTATTTTTTCATTATGAATAATCGGAATACCTCCACCAAAACCAGTTATTCCTAAATCGCCCCAGAAAGCTGGCGGTCTGCCTTTCTCTTTCATGTATTCACCCATTTGCCTGGTGGTCTTTCGATCGCGCGCAGCGGTGTAGGCCTTATTTTGAGCAATTTTAGAAGCCGCTGGGCTCGCACCATCCATACGAAGAAAAGAAATTAATTCTCCCTCAGGTCCTGCTACTGCAATGGCAATGTGTTTGTTTATTTTCTCAGCTTCAGCGAATGCAGTCGCTACTAATTGATGTGCTTCCTTTGAGCTTACTTTTTCAATGGTATACATACTTGTTCTGTTTTTGAATAAAGCTAAAGAGACTTTTTGAATGCATCACATGAAGCATTCAAAAAGTCTCTCATAATGAAGCTACTAAAATAAGACTATTTCTTTTTATCCAAAGAAGGCAATATAAAATCATCCAATGCGCTTGGCTCTTTCATTAAGGCTTCGATTTCTTCCACCTTGCGCGGAGCAGCCGTTGACAAATGCTCATAGCCATCTTTAGTGATCAAATAATCATCCTCAATTCGCACAGCAATGCCCCACCATTTTTTATCGCAGTTTGCATTGTCGGGAATGTAAATGCCTGGCTCAATGGTAATCACCATGCTCTCTTGTAATTTATCTCGCGGGCCTTTGTCGTGAACATCTAACCCAATGTGATGGCAGCATCCATGAGGATAATACATGTGCTTTTCATTTTCATCTTTAATAATTCCTAATTCTTTCAAACCTTTGTTGATCACCGTCTTCGTAACAAGTGTGAGTTCTTGAAAAGAAGAACCCGGTTTACATACCTTCATCCCTTCCTCTTGTGCTTTCAATACCAATTCATAAATCTGTTTTTGTTCGGGAGAAAATTTCCCTGAGACTGGAATCGTTCGAGTAATATCGGCTGTGTAACCACGATACTCTGCACCGAGATCCATCAAGATTAGTTCTTTGCTTACAATGTTCGGCTTGTAATTATCGATGTAATGTAGAATACATCCGTTATGCCCGGCACCCACTATGGAAGGATATCCTAAATCTTCTGCTTGATATTTTTTGAAAACAAATTCGTGAATACCCTGAATCTCTCGTTCTGACATGCCTGGCTTCATTGCCTTCATCACTTCACGTTGTCCCATACAGGAAATGCTCACCGCTTTGCGGATCATCTCCATTTCTTCTTTTGTTTTAAACCCTCTCAAACTTCCCATGATGGTATTTAAATCCTTGGTGTTGAGATTATTTTTTTGAACTTCTTTTGAAACGCTTAAGGTATTGTCTTTTGAAGGATAATTTACCTTTCCTTTAAACATCGCGATGATGTCATACAGATCAGAAGAGTCACGGGCATCGTCACGCACATCGTTTTGAAAATCGAAGAATAATATCTGATCGAACTTCGAAAAATTAACATTGTATTTTTTGAATTCAGAATTATTGAAAGACTGATCCAGACCAAGCTGAGTCTTAACCGCCACATCGCCCAGCCTGCGACCTGTCCACATTTCAGCACGCTCGTCACGAGGCTGAACAAAAATGATTTCGTTGTACGGTGTTCCGTTATTTGCTGTTTGATTGTCTTTGAAAACAAAGAGTACAGCATCCGGTTCTTTATATCCTGTGAGGTAGAAAAAATCAGGATCCTGATGGTATACATAATCCACATCGTTGGCGCGATTCCGCATTGCATTAGCAAAAAATACTGCGACCGAATTGGCGGGTAGTTTTTCACGCAAGAGATCCCTGCGTCCTTTATGGAAATCTTTTGGCAGAAAATCAGTTGGCAAATCAGAGTTCTGCGCTAAAGCAGAAACCGAAAGAAGTGCGAGTACGAAAAAACAAGTCAGTTTCATTTTAATGGGATTAGGTCTGAAAGATTGGATTATTATCTGAAATAAAAAACGAAATAACTTTACAACCTGCAATGAAAGAGGATTAACGGATAATTTACAGTATCAAAAAGTGAACGAATCAACATCACAGGGTATTCACAATTAACCATTAACCATTAACTCACAACTTCTTCGCCCTGTCCCAATACACGTCCATTTCCGCTAAAGACATTTCGCCCATTTGCTTTCCATCTTTTGCCGATTCAGTTTCGAGGTATTGAAAACGTTTGATGAATTTTTTATTGGTTCGTTCCAATGCTTCCTCCGGGTCGATGTTGATGAAGCGTGCGTAGTTTACCAACGAGAAAAGTAAATCACCAAATTCGGCCTGTGCCTTTTCTTTGTTGATGGCTTCATTCGAACTGACATTGAATTCTGCTTTGAACTCACTCATCTCCTCTTCAACTTTTTCCCACACCTGTTCTTTCCTCTCCCAATCAAACCCAACACCACGGGCTTTGTCTTGAATGCGAATGGCCTTCACTAATGCAGGTAATGATTTAGGTACACCGCCTAGCACCGATTTATTTCCGGTCTTTAATTTTATTTTTTCCCAATTGGCTTTTACGGTTTCTTCATCGTTGGCAATCACATCACTGTATACATGAGGATGGCGCTCTATTAATTTATCGCAGATGGAATTCAACACATCACTCACATCAAATGCTTTGATCTCTGATGCGATGCGCGAATAAAAAACCATGTGAAGCATCAGATCACCTAATTCTTTTTTTATTTCTTTTAAATCGCCTTCAATAATGGAATCCGAAAGCTCATACGTTTCTTCAATGGTAAGGTGACGCAAACTTTCCAAGGTCTGTTTTTTATCCCACGGACAATTTTCGCGTAACTCATCCATAATGGTAAGGAGACGGTCGAACGCTTGTAGTTTGGCTTCGCGGTTTACATCAGGGGCAGAGAGAACTTTCTTCATATCGATAAACTTAATTTAAGGTAAGCTGTCCGCAAAGGACGCTTTTCTTTATGCGAAACTAATCATCGCAAGTTGGAATTTCATGAACTTAAAATCCTATGACTTTCTTCCCTCGTCACATTCCATAATCTTATTAACTTTGCAGTCCGAGTTACTAAATTTATATAAAGAGTGGCATTAATCAAGTCGATTTCCGGCATCCGCGGAACCATTGGGGGCAAACCAGGCGAAAACCTGACCCCCGTAGATGTTGTAAAATTCACCGCAGCGTACGGCACGTTATTAAAAAAGAAAAAAGGATCTATTAAAGTAGTAATTGGCCGCGATGCCCGCATTTCGGGTGAACTGGTTAACGCATTAGTCACGTCCACTTTACAAAGTCTGGGCATTGATGTTATCGATCTTGGTCTATCGACAACACCTACTGTTGAAATTGCTGTTCCGTTAGAAAAAGCTTCGGGTGGAATAATCCTCACCGCCAGTCACAATCCTGCGCAATGGAACGCATTAAAATTGCTGAATGAAAAAGGAGAATTTATTTCAGGCAAGGACGGAGAAGAGTTATTAGAAATTGCAGAAGCAGAGGCATTCGATTTTGCGCAAGTCACCAAGTTAGGTAAGTACGAACAAAAATCAGATTACCTTCAGAAGCACATCGACATGATTTTAAAGTTGCCGTTGGTTGATGTGGACGCCATAAAAAATAGAGGATTCAAAGTAGTTGTTGATGCCGTGAATTCAACGGGAGGTATTGCAGTGCCGATGTTGTTAAAAGCATTGGGTGTATCAGTTAAAGAAATGTATTGTGAACCAACCGGACATTTTCCTCATAATCCTGAACCATTGCCTGAAAACTTAACTGACATTTGTCGCGAGATTAAGAAAGGAAAATACGATTTAGGAATTGTGGTTGATCCGGATGTTGATCGATTAGCATTGATCAATGAAGATGGAACTCCTTTCGGAGAAGAATATACATTAGTGGCTGTTGCCGATTACGTTTTGAATGCCAGCAAGAAAAAGAAAGGCAACACCGTTTCTAATCTTTCATCGACACGTGCTTTACGCGATGTAACTGAGAAAGCTGGTGGACAATATTTTGCTGCTGCTGTGGGTGAAGTGAACGTAGTGACGATGATGAAGGAATCGAATGCCATCATTGGTGGTGAAGGTAATGGTGGTGTAATTCTACCAGAGCTACACTACGGCCGTGATGCTTTAGTGGGTATTGCATTATTGCTTACGCATCTTGCAAAATCTAACATGAGTTTATCACGCTTGCGTGCTTCCTATCCAAACTATATTATTTCCAAAAATAAAATTGAGCTTACCGCTGATATTGATGTTGATAAAGTATTAGAATTGGTTAAGAAGAAATATAAAAATCAACCCATCAATTCTATTGATGGCGTAAAGATTGAATTCGATAAAGAATGGGTTCACTTGCGCAAGTCGAATACTGAGCCGATCATTCGGATTTATGCTGAATCCGATATGGAAGCAAAAGCCAATACATTGGCAAAGAAGATTATCGCTGACATTAAAGAAATTATTGCAGAGAAGTAAGCCTCACCCCGGCCCTCTCCGGAAGAGAGGGAGTAATTATAGAAATAGAAATCGCACAAGCGAATCGTTAAGAGGAGCAAGCGCCAAGGAGAATTGAGATGAAAATTTATTTAGACAACGCAGCCACAACACCACTTGATCTGGAAGTATTCGAGACCATGAAGCCTTTCATGCTGGAGGATTTTGGGAACCCCTCCTCTACGCATGCACACGGAAGAAAGGTTCGCGCAGCAATTGAATCGGCCAGAAAGAAAATTGCTGAACTGATGCATTGCACCCCAGGCGAAATTATTTTTACTTCGGGTGGAACAGAAGCTGACAATACCATTTTAACTTCTGCTATTCATACTTACGGAATTGAGAATGTTATAACCTCGGCAATCGAGCACCATGCTGTTGAGCAAACCTTACACATTCTTGAAAAGCAAGGATTGGTTCATCTTCACATTGTGAAGTTAGATGGGAAAGGTCACGTTGACCTGGCGCATCTTGAAACGCTTCTGAAAGAAAATCAAAATGCATTAGTTTCGTTGATGCATGCCAACAATGAAATTGGAAATTTACTTGATCTTGAACGCGTTGCTTCGTTGTGTGATGAATACAAATCCTATTTTCATTCAGACACTGTGCAAACCGTTGGACATTACGTTCACGATCTCAGCAAAATAAAAGTACACGGTATCACTGCTGCTGCACATAAATTTCACGGACCAAAAGGTGTGGGCTTTATGTTTATCCGAAAAGATAAAAAGATTCAACCCTTTGTTCACGGAGGAGCGCAAGAGCGTAACATGCGTGGTGGTACAGAAAATGTTTACGGCATTATTGGTTTAGCGAAAGCATTAGAGATTGCTTATCGCGATATGGATGAACACGTTCATCACATTGCTTCACTAAAATCAAGAATGATTGAACAATTGAAAGAACACGTTCCGGGTGTACTGTTCAATGGTGACTCAGCCAATCTTGATAAGAGTTTATACACGGTGTTGAATGTAAGCTTACCTGAGTCTGACGAAAACTCCATGCTGCTTTTCAATCTTGACCTTCAAGGTATTTCCGCATCGGGAGGAAGCGCATGCTCAAGTGGCGCGACAACTGGCTCGCATGTATTGGGCGCTTTATATCCTGAATCGAAACGAGGCGCTGTTCGTTTCTCGTTTAGCAAATACAACACAATAGAAGAAATTGATTTTGCTGTCGCGAAATTAGCAGAGCTGTATAAAGTTTCGGTTTAAGCCTAGTCATATCTGATCCATCAAGCCCAGAACAATTCTATTCTATTGGTGTGCAAATTTCAATTAAGAAACCATCGGGATCTCTGACATAGGCAACAGTTTGCCCATGAGGTTTGACTTTCGGTGATGCTTCTGAAATAGCGCCTTCTTTAATGGCTTGATTAAAAACCTCATCTACATCTTCAGTTGTGAAAGCAATCTCGAATGCAAACGGTTTCATTTTCGGACTGCTCTCCGTAAAACCGCCTTTGAGATTTGAGCTCGCTTATTCAATGGAAGCAAAGGAAAGTGTGGCAGCACCTGTTGCTAATTCACCATACGAATTACCCGGAACAATAAATTTTCTCTTCAAACCAAAAGCACGTTCGTAAAACGAAATTGTTTTTTCTACATCCTGAACGTAAAGGATGGTATAAGCAAATTTTATCATAGGAATTTTGGGAATAACGTTTCAAGTCTGTCTGTTAGACTATCTCATCAAAAGCTTTTACAAATCGTGTCATCTCATCTTGTGTACCAATACTCACGCGACACCATTCGATGTTTTTGTAATCCCATATGCGCATTAAAAATCCTTTTTCCTCCATAGATTTGAGAATGGTCTTCCCATCTTTCGATGCCGGGAAGAAAACAAAATTCGTAACCGATTTACCATACATGATTTTCTTCTTGTCTAAATAATCGGTCAATACCTTTCGTGCAACAATGTTTTTTGTGCGAGTAAGTTTCATAAAATCTTCATCACCAATACAAGCCTTTGCTGCTGCCAATGAAGTTTGACTGATTGAAAAATCATCATTAAACTTTGCAAGGCGTTTAATCATATCCGGATGTGCCACAATGTATCCAACTCGAAGTCCGGCCAGACCAAATATTTTTGAGAACGTGCGCGATACGATAACATTCTTTCCTTGCTTCACCAATCCCACCATAGAATGTTGTTGAGATGGTTCTAAAAATTCAAGGTAGGCCTCATCTGCATATATGGTTGCTTTCTTTGATGCTTCTTCACAAAAGCGTTCCACTACCATTTGATCAACCAATGTTCCGGTAGGATTATTCGGATTACAAACAAAGATTAATTTGGTATCGGATGTAATTGCTGATGCCATTGCTTCGTAGTCATGTTCGAGTACATCGTTCAAATTAATTTTCTGCCATGTGGCATTCATGAACTCAGCATAATTCATCAACATTGGAAAGGTCGGAAAAGAAGACATTACGCTTTTTCCTTCCAAGCCAAACGCCACACCAGTCTGACAAAGTAATTCACCAGAGCCTGCACCGAGATGAATGTATTCAGGCGCTACACCTTCCTTTGCTGCCAATAATTTTTTGAACTCACCCATTGCGGCAAATGGATAGCGGTTGCCTTCGCTTAATAGTTGAAGTAGTGCAGTTTTTGCTTTTTCTGAAGGGCCATACGGATTTTCATTCGCATTTAATCGAACTGCGCCATTGAGCAATGACGAAGTTTGATTCAACATCATCTTCTCGGCATGGCTTACCGGAGTGGCCATCAATTTTTCTGTAAGGGATGATGTAGCAACAAGTCCTGCTGTTAATGCCAGCGAGGATTTGATCCAGTTTCTGCGGTTGAGATTGGTATTCATAGGATTGAGATTAAGCCTATTAAATTACCAAATTGATTTCTATTTTGTTGGGTTCGCTTGATTTATTGTTTTGCCACAAAGATACAAGGGCACAAAGGTTCACTAAGATGTTTTGAAGATTAGAATTTAAAAAAGAGTAACGTCATTGCGAGGAAGCTTTCAACGTTTCGTTGAAAATGCTGACGAAGCAATCCCCCGGCTACGAAGTGCGCACGTTATAGCCGGGGGATTGCTTCACGCCATCGCACAAATCTGCGCTTCCCTGTCTGCCGACAGGCAGGAGTTCGCAATGACGTTCTACTTTTATTAAGATTTTCTTACGATGGAATAATACCCATCTTCTTCATCAAAAAAGTAGCATTCATTTTTTGAGCTAAACCGGGTTTCAATTTGTAATCGAACGATAACTGATCGTTTTCAATATTCGCCTCAAAACAAAAGTTTTTAATCTTCGATGGATATTCATGTTCCAATTCGCCTAAAGCAAGATCATGTGTGGCAATTAATGCAAGACAAGGGTGAGGAAGAAGTTGTTTTACTAATGCAATAGAACCCGATTGCTTGTCCGTTGAATTTGTTCCTTTAAGAATTTCATCTAAAAGAATAAACAAAGGCCTGTCGCTTCTCAATTCATCCATAATGGTTTTAAGGCGATTGAGTTCTGCATAAAAATACGACTGATGATCTTTCAATGAATCGGCAGTGCGCATCCCTGATCGCATGTTAATAATCGGACAGCGAAATTCTTTTGCACAAACTGGTGCACCACTTAATGCAAGGACCAAGTTAACTCCAATCGTTCGAAGAAATGTGCTCTTGCCCGCCATGTTGGCTCCAGTGATAATCAACACCGATTGGTTCTTACCAATCAATACATCGTTGGGGATGCATTCATTGGCTAGAATTAAAGGGTGTCCCAATTCTTTTGTTTCGATCGCGAGTTCAGTATGGATAACCGGATAAGTAAAATTCGGATGATTGAAACTAAATGTTCCTACGCTGCATAATACTTCTGTTTCAGAAACTGCTTCAAGCCATGTTTTTAGGTTCGCAGCGTTTTCATGTTTCCATTTCTCCAGGCGATAGACACATTGCAAATCATAGAACACTAAACTGTTCACAACCAAATTGGTCATGGCGTTGAGCCGGGCGTTGAGTGAACTGACAAGAGAAGCAAGGGATTTTACTTTTACATCCGCTTGATTCGCACTGTCAGAAAGTTTTTTCAAATGCGAAGACGAAAATTTTTCCTGTTGGAGATAAAAAAGTAAGTGAGCATACTTTTGCAAAATGATTTTCTTCTTACTGATGTATTCATGAAAGGCATTTACCTTTTTGATATGAAAACCGAGTATGGCCCATTGTGTGAGCGCTAATAAAATGGCGAGTGATTTTGCCGCAACAAAAAAGAAGGATGCAATAACTAGGGCTACGGTAATAGCGGAAAAGATTGGAAGGAAAAATTTATAGAAAGGTTTTGAATACAGAAAAGAAGGCTGTTTCAACCAGGATAGCAATTGCTCACGATCATGTTGTTGCTCTTCAATCTCCATTCCTGCCGCCTGGAAGTGTTGACGAAAATCTGTTTTCGTTGTCAGCTCCTGAACAGACATCTGTGTTGTTTGTATCTCTTCTGATGAAGCTAATGGAGCAGAAAGTCGTTGCGCCATTTCTTTTCGACCATGAATGGTATTGCAGCGATTGATCGATTGATAAAGTGAACCTTCACCAAAGATATCGAGATCGTGAGAATACGGATGAATAGGGTTAATGAATTCAACTCCCGTTGAAAACTTACTATCATTTCCTTTTACTGCCTCTGACTCCAACTCATTTATCCTTACCAGATTTTCCAAATGCGTTTTCTTATCAAACAATACCGTGTGCCATTTCACCAGAACAATGAAAAGAAAGAGCAAGAGTATCTCAACGTAAAAGAGAGGAGCATTGTAAACCGCAAAATAGAATACAACAAGAAAGATAACAGCGACTAAAATCCGAAGATTGGACACTACATTGATCTTGCCCCTTGCCTGATCTAGCAAAGCAGTAAAATCACGTCTTCTTTTTTGGTAATACGGTAACAGTTCAGATTGAATCATTCGCTAATGTAGGATGGAGGTGGCAAAATAAACTATAACAAACCTTCAATGATTCGCATTACTTTTTCAAGTGCAAGACGATCCGTGTCATCAAAGTCATTCAACACATCGCTGTCCACATCCAGAACCAATGCGACTTCATTATTCTTAAAAGCAGGTAACACAATTTCCGATTTAGATGCAGAGCTGCAGGCAATGTGTCCCGGAAACTCATCCACATTCGGAACAAGAATCGTTTTCTTTTCTTTCCACGATGCACCGCACACACCTTTTCCAAAATTAATTCGGGTACAGGCGATTGGTCCCTGGAAAGGTCCAAGTACCAACTGATTATCTTTTACAATATAAAATCCCACCCAGAAGAAATTCATAGTTTGCTTTAAAGCCGCTACGATGTTGGAGAGATTAGCAATCTGATCAGGCTCACCACTAACAAGTGATTCGATTTGTGGAATCAGTGTTTCATAGCGTTCGCGTTTATCGGCTGCAGTTGATATGATAAGTTCTTCGGCCATATTTAATAGAATATAGAATATAGGAGTTAGAATGTAGAAGTTGGAATGTCTTTTCTTTTATATACTATCTCGGGTGATACGTTTTTAATGTATCGTTCACTATTGATTCTTGTGAAACTAAAGTTCCATGAAAGATTGGTGCTTCAATACCCTTCTTAAAGGTTTTCTCCGAATTAAAAGTTCGGGCTTCGTCCCACAAATTCAATTCAATAAAACGAGAAAGGGTATGCGCTCCGCCTTCTATAATTATGGATTGAATTTTTTGTTTGTATAGATCGTGTACCAAAGCATTCAGAAAATCTTCTTCGTCTAAACGGATTAAACTCAGATTTGGATGCTCTTCATGTTTCAAAACATTGTAACAAATAGTCTTTTGTGATCTGTCGAAGAGATGAAGGCGTTCGCTCAGCTTTAGAAACCGATCAATAACAATCCTAATAGGATTTCTTCCGGTCCAATCGCGAACATTTAATTGAGGATTATCGTGAGCCGCTGTTTTGCTGCCTACTAAAACGGCATCTTCTTCAACCCTCCATTTATGCACAAGCTGACGCGCATGCTCATTGCTGATCCATTTCGAATCGAAATTTTCACGAGCGATGAAACCATCGGCTGTCACAGCCCATTTCAAAATGATATATGGACGCTGCTTTTCGATGTAGGTGAAGAAACGCTTGTTGAACTCTCGACCTTGTTTTTCCAACACACCGGTTATCACTTCAATATTAGCCGCGCGAAGTTTTTTTATTCCTTCTCCTGCCACAAGTGGATTCGAATCAAGATTCGAAACAACAACTTTCTTAACCTGGTAACGAATCAACATATCAGCACATGGAGGAGTTTTGCCAACATGCGAGCAAGGTTCCAGATTCACATAAATGATACACTCTTTTAGTAATGTCTTGTCAGCAACCGATTCAATCGCATTCACTTCTGCGTGAGATCCTCCATATTGCTGATGAAATCCCTCGCCTATTACATTGCCATTATGCACCACAACACAGCCCACCAAAGGATTCGGACTCACCGCACCACGACCAAGTGCAGCCAGTTCAAGCGCTCTGTGCATAAAAAGTTCGTCTGTGGTGTGATCGTGCTTTGTCATTCTGATTATACTTGCAAAGATTGTAAACTATGAAGAATTCCAAAGCCTTGTTTCAGGATTTAGTTAAGCAAATAACGCTGAACGAAGATCGGGATGAAATACACAGCATGGCGCATGAGATATTGGAAAATCTCCTTGGGCTCAGCCGGACAGATATTCTCTCTGAAAAGCAGATTGAAACATCAAAAATAGAAGCGAAGTTAACGGATGTTATAAAGCGCGTTAATCAACACGAACCGATCCAATATATTTTTGGAGAAGCGTATTTCTTTGGCAGGAAGTTTAGAGTTAATCCATCAGTATTGATTCCGAGACCAGAAACAGAAGAGTTGGTGCGTTTAATCATTTCAGAAATGAAAAATCGACCGACTCATTCGATAGACATCGATTCTAAAATTAAAATACTCGATATAGGTACCGGCAGCGGATGTATTCCAATTTCACTAGCACTTGAAATTACTGATTCAGAAGTTTTTGCTATCGACATCAGCGAAGATGCTTTGCAAATTGCCCAACAAAATGCAACTAGCTTAAATGCTGAAGTTCAATTTAGTCGATTGGATATTTTGAATGATGATATACCATTTCAGAACCTTGATGTAGTCGTTAGCAACCCACCTTACATTGCGTTGAGCGAAAAGAAAGATATGGGTAATAATGTAGTTGATCATGAACCTCATCTCGCATTATTCGTAGAAGATGAGGATGCACTCATTTTTTATAGTGCCATTGTATCAAAATCCAAAAAGGTTTTAAAATCAGGAGGATTGCTTGCCGTTGAAATCAACGAGCGATTTGGGAAAGAGGTGGCAGATCTTTTCAAACACAATAATTTTCAGGCTATCGAAGTTATAAAAGATCTTTCTGGCAAGGACAGGATTGTAAAAGGTATTCTATCTTTAGACATATGAAATGGCCACTGAGTACACTACATCCAACTGCATGGTAAGCCTGGCCATTCCATGTGGCCATCATCAAAAAAAAATTAACACATGAAACCAAGCACCGTTTCTTTTATTGGTTCAGGCAATCTCGCATGGCATCTTGCTCCGGCATTAGACAATACTGATTTTGCAGTTCGCGAAGTGTATAGCCGAAATCCATCTCATGCAGCCGCACTGGTCGAACGACTTTACCAAGCCAATGTAAAAGCTACACTTGATTTTTCAACCAGTACATCTCACATCTTCATTATCGCAACGAGTGATGAGGCAATAGAAGAAATAGTACAGGAAATTATTCTTCCTGAAAATGTAATTCTCGTTCATACTTCCGGAAGTCAGCCTTTGAGTTTACTTGGATATGCAGCAACACCAAACCTTGGTGTATTCTATCCACTTCAAACCTTTAGCAAATCAAAGAAAGTCGACTTTAAAGAGATACCTGTCTTTATCGAGAGTGAAAACAGTGAAACCGAGAAAGCGCTTCAGTTGATGGGGAAGGCGATCAGTAAGAAGATTTTCAAGATCACTTCAGATGAGCGAAAAGCATTACATGTGTCCGCTGTGTTTGCTTCTAACTTCACAAACCACATGCTGTTAATCGCACAGCAGTTGATGAAAGAAAATAATCTCAGTTTTGATTGGCTCAAACCGTTGATTGCTGAAATGATCAACAAGAGTCTAACGATCGGTCCCGAAAATGCACAAACTGGTCCGGCACGCAGAGGCGATTTTGAAATATTGGATAAACACCTTCAATTTTTAGCAGGCGATGAACAAGTAGCTGAATTGTATAAGTTGATTAGTCAGCATATTGTTGATCAATATCACGAAGGTGACGTGTAAAGAAATTGAGATACATCTTGTTTCCAATTGGAACGATTACTTTCACTAAAAACATCGTGACCTGCTAGTGGATATTTTTTAAGCACTTTGCGGCCTTTCAAATTTTTGAATATTGAGTCGGTTTCTTCAACGCTCACTCGATTATCTTGCCCTCCATAAAGTAATAGCACAGGACACGTTACTGATTTTGCATATTCATAAGGGTTGTGAGAAAAAGCCCAGTAGCCATTTTGCACTCCACCCCAAAAACATAGCATACTTGCCATTGGAAAACTTGGAACATGCATAAGTTTAAATCGTGCTTTTGTGGTTTTGTATAATGATCCGAATGGACATTCTATAATTATAGATTGCACGCTTAATGCATAATCATCCATCGCTTTCAGAATAGCGGCTGAGCCCATTGAGGTTCCAAAAAGAATAATGTTTTTCTCTCCCATGCTCGATACATAGCTGAAACAATCTTTAACTTGTTCTGCTTCTTTAAATCCGACAGAAGTTCCATCACCTTCTGATCCGCCTGATCCCATAAAATCAATGAGAAAAATTTGATAGCCCAGTTTCAAAAATTCGTCAGCTCTTTCAAGTAGTGACGACTTCTCACCTGCATAGCCATGAAACATGATTATTGTTCCTTTTGCATTTGGTGTTTTAATCCCCCAACATTCCAATACCTCAGTACTCTTTATTTTGATTGTTTGATAATCCTGTGATGGAAGACTTTTGTTTTTGGATTTGGGATTATCTATTCCGGTAAACAACAGTTTCACTTTTGAAAACGCATCTAGATCTTTCGGGTCTTTTGTTCTGGCGGAAACTTCATTTGTAAAATGTGTGAACTTATAAGCATGTTGATACGCAACGACATTCATACCAACAAAGAGAATTAGCAATGCCCAGAAAAATCTACGTCTATTCTTCATTTAACCAATTGTATTTCTTCAAAAAATCGAATACATGTGACGTTGTTTTTCTCATTTCATATTCCTCGCGAGGTGCATTGCAGAGAATCACGAAGAAAATTCCTTTCTCAGGAACCGTTACATAGTTCGACAAAAATCCACCCTGACTTCCAGAGTGTCCAACGAGTGTAAGGCTATCTTGTTGCGTGATGAACCACGACCAACCAAGAAATGGCGGAGCAGCATCACTCCAGTTTGGAAATTTTTTGATTGTGCGCGAATCTGTTATTGTTTCTGCTTTTAAAAATTTCGATGTTTTCAATGCAAACTCATAATTCGCAAGTTCTTCTACCGAACTCCATACACCTCCATTGCCTGCGGCAGGAAAAGTTGGCTCTTCACCATAATCATCCTCCGCCCAATGACCATGATTCAATACATAAGCGTGTGCTACTCCTTTTTCAGGATGAGGTCCATCGGTTATTGTACTGGTCATCATATTAGAAGGTTTAAAAATATTTTCCGCAATAAACTGTTGCCACTTCATGCCACTAACTTGCTCTACAATTAAAGCAAGACCATTGAATGCCGGGTTAAAATATTCGTATCGTGAGCCTGGCTCAAAAACCAATGTATCCGTTTGCGTTACTGGAAACCAATTCTCAGCATCTTTTGCCGTGAGATAAAATACTGTGTCTTTATTTACTTGTCGATTATCAGGCAGTCCGGAACTATGCGTAAGCAAATGTTTGATTTTTATTTGCTGAGCAATGGCTTTGTTCTTAAAGTTTGGAAAATATTTTAGGAGACTGTCTTCTACTGAAAGCCTACCTTGTTCCTGAAGAATCAGAATGGCATTGGCTACGAATGTTTTTGAAATCGATCCGAGATTAAAAAGTGTTTTGGATGTAATTGCCTCTTTCGACTGCATGTCGGCTAAGCCATAGCCTTTGGAAAAAATCACACTATCATTTTTCATAATGAGAACTGCGCCACCCGGCTGATCGGATGGATATTGGCTTTTGAAAAATAAATCAAGCTCGTCTGAAATCGTTGATTTCGATTCTTTGGTTGGAGAACAGGAAAAGACGAATATTAAAACAAAAAGGAAGGCAAATACTCTCATCTGGATTATCAAATGCTTTAACTTTAACCATTGTGAAGATCATCTTTTTTTTGATGTATCGGAAGCACTAACTTTACCCATCAATCATAGAAATACATGTCATCTGATTTTAAGATCAATCGTAGACCCAGACGAAACCGTAAGAGCGAAAGTATTCGCGCATTAGTAGAAGAAACAAAGGTGACAACCGATGACCTAATCTTTCCTTTATTCCTGGTTGAAGGCAGTAATCAAAAAATAGAAGTAGGTTCTATGCCCGGCATTTTTAGATTATCATCTGATTTGATGTTGAAAGAGGTAGAAGAATGTTTGTCTTTAGGTATTCGTGCTTTCGATATTTTTCCGGCCGTTGAAGATCATCATAAAGATAAAAATGCAACGAAAAGTCATGATCAGAATTTCTTCTATTTGAAGGCCCTTCGCGAAATCAAGAAGAAATTTCCGGAGGCCTGCATCATGACGGATGTAGCGATGGATCCATACAGTTCTGACGGGCATGATGGTTTTGTGAAGGATGGGAAAATTTTAAACGATGAGACTTTATCCATTTTAGGTAAGATGGCATTGGCACAAGCCGAAACCGGAATTGATATTCTGGGTCCATCAGACATGATGGATGGACGCGTGGGGTATCTTCGAAAAGTATTGGATGAAAATGGTTTTACAGAGGTCTCGATCATGAGCTACACCGCCAAGTATGCCAGCGGGTTTTATAATCCCTTTCGTGATGCCTTGGATTCTGCACCCAAGTTTGGTGACAAGAAAACATATCAGATGAATCCTGCCAATAAAAAAGAAGCACTTATCGAAGCACAACTCGATATGGAAGAAGGTGCAGATTTCTTAATGGTGAAACCGGCATTGGCTTATCTGGATATTATCAGTTTACTGAAAGAAAATTTTTCATTACCGATTGCCGCCTATAATGTTAGTGGTGAATATGCCATGATAAAAGCAGCTGATCAAAAAGGTTGGCTTGATGGCGACCGTGTGATGAAGGAAACTTTACTGAGCATAAAGCGATCGGGTGCTGATGTTATTTTATCGTACTTCGCTAAAGAATTTGCGCGCAGCATTAAAGCATAATACATGAAAATGAAATTTTTCACGTTAGGTATTTTTTTTCTTTTAAGCATTACTGTCACTGCACAACAACTTCGTCTGATTGAAAAAGGACGTATTGAAGTAGAGGGTAGAATGCAACACCTTGTTGACAAACCTGGAAATCTCTCTCTTGAGCAAGTCCAGGTGATGCCTATGAGAACACTCGATTCGACAGCATCCCCCAACCTTGGGTTCAATCGTTTTGTGCACTGGTTCAAACTCGATATAAAAAATAATTCAAAAAATAAAGACTGGCTTTTAGAAATTCCATTTGCTCCACTCGATGAGGTTGATTTCTATCTACAACCGGATTCAGGATCTACTGAATGGACGCACAAGGTATCGGGTGATATTTTTCCGATGTCAGGTAAAGATGTTCATCATCGCAGTCCGGTTTTTACTTTTTCCGTTTTACCCGGAGAGCAACGCATCATTTATCTGAGTGTGCAAACCGTCTCCTCTGTTCAGGTTCCCGTAACACTTTGGGCGCGGAATGAATTTTTCCGGGCATCCTATCGCATCCAGATTATCAATGGAATGTTTTATGGTGCCATGTTGATCATGATCTTATACCAACTCTTTTTGGCTTTCTCCATTCGAGAACGAGTCACATTGTACTATGTTTTTACATTGCTGGCTATGACAAATGTTGTAGCCTTCTTCCAAGGTTATAATTTTTTATACTTACATCCTGAGAATCCGGAGATCAATGACCTCTTTGCCATTTTTACAGGACCCGCGTTTGTGCTATTCTCAACATTGCTTACACGATCTTTTTTGAACCTTCGCTCCTTTAACAAGTGGCTAGACAATCTTATGCTATTCAACATGGCGCTTGATATTGTATGTTCATTGTTGATGTTAATATACCTTCGCAAAGTTTCGTTTGAATACCACTACTATTTTGTGGTAATGCATTGTGTGTTGATCTTAATTAGCGCTACTTACTGTTTAAAGGAAAAATATAAACCTGCACTCTATTACCTACTCGCATGGATTGCCCCATTATTAGCTACAACCGTCTTTTCGATGAGTAGTCTTGGTCTAGTTCCAGGATATCTCAGCACCAACTATGTGGGATTGATGGCGGGGTCACTTTTGCAAGTGCTCTTCATTTCATTTGCATTAGGTGAACGATGGACCAATTTCTTTAATGAAAATAAAGTTGCGCAAGAAAAAGAATTGAAACGAGAACAAGAGGAGAAAGAACATCTGGAGCGTGAAGTGAGATTACGTACGGAAGAAATTCAATCTAAGAATGAACGATTGGAAGAAGTGAATAATATTAAAGACAAACTTTTCTCGATTGTCTCGCATGATATTAAAGGGCCTTTAACTTCACTTCAGCTTGCTCTTACACTTGCCAAAACAGGAGATATAAGTCCAAATGAATTCAAAAAATTAGCCTACGAGTTAGAGCTTCGACTTATTTACACAAATGAGTTTATCAGTAACTTATTGCAATGGGCGAAACTGCAATTGGGTGGTTCTCTTTATCAACCATCCAATATTGATTTGTCTGCGGTGGCTGCCGAAACATTGGTATTATTCGAGCCGGAGATCAATCAGAAGAAAATAAGCGTAGAATATCAGCTGCCTGCCCTTCATGCTTTTGCTGATTTGAATATGATTCGATCCATGATGCGCAATCTCATCACCAACGCTGTTAAGTTTACAGGTGTTGAAGGTTCCATTACCGTCAAGGGATTACGTGAAGAACATGAAATTATATTTTCGATAGCCGATACAGGTGTAGGAATTCCACCTGCACACAAAGAAAGAATGTTCACGTTAAGCAGCGTAACTACACAGGGGACGCATCAGGAAAAAGGAACTGGGTTGGGATTATTGCTTTGTAAAGAGTTTGTTGAAAAAAATGGTGGACGCATTTGGTTTGAAAGTGAAGTGGGAAAAGGGACTACATTTTACTTCTCATTACCTCACGTTCAAAATGACGGGGAACCTGTTCGCAGCGGGATGATTATTGAAACTCGTGTTGATCTGTAATGCATTTGAGTTTTTATTTAGAATTATGAAATGGATACTCATTGTATTGGTCATACTTGCATCCGGATGTTCGTCTGATGAAACTAAATATCCACCTATTAGCGAAGATTTCTGTTCTCAAATTCATTGTGAAACTCCTCCTACACTTTCAAATCAATTTACACCGCTATCTGAATTGGTTACTACTAAAACCGGAGTTCATTCACTGGAAGAAGGTGATGAATCCATGATCGCCAGAGCATGGTTGTGTGAGTCAGCAGAAAAAACCATTGACATTCAATACTTTATTTTCTCTACTGATAATGTTGGATTAATTGCATGCGATTATTTACTGCGTGCTGCCGACAGAGGTATTAAGATACGAGTAATCGTTGATGATGTAATGGTAGAGGCAGACGCTGACGATTTATTAGCATTGGATGTTCATCCTAACATCTCTATCAAAATCTACAATCCAAACGCTAACATTGGTAAGAATCTTCCAGAAAAGCTATACACATTAACCACCAATTTCAGGGAATTCAATCAACGCATGCACAACAAGACATTTATTGTTGACGGACAAGTTGTGATTACCGGAGGAAGAAACATTGCCGATGAATATTTTGACTACGATCACGAATACAATTTCAGAGATCGCGATGTTTTGCTTGTTGGGAAAATTTCTCAGGATATTCAATATTCCTTTAATCAGTTTTGGGATAGCCCATTGAGTGTTTCTGTTACCAGTATTGTTGATGAGAAAGATTACAAATTAAACACAGAAGTCAAATACAATTACCTACATCAATATGCTTGCAATCCGGAAAATTTTTGGCCACAGGTTAGGGAGAAAATAAAATCGATGCCCGCAACATTTGAAAAAATGCAAGCATCCGGAAATCTGGTTTGGGTGGATAGTGTTTCTTTTGTTTCTGATATTCCTGGTAAAAATAACGGTGAAGCTGGGCTCAGCGGTGGTGGCGAATCTACAAATGCATTGATTGATTTGATTAAAGGCACAAAAGAATCCATCAGCATTCAGTCTCCTTACTTAATTACAACCGAGTTAAGTCAGCAACTTTTTCAGGATGCTATAAAAAGAGGTGTAACGGTTAAAGTTTTGACAAACAGTTTATCCTCCACTGATAATCTTGAAGCCTTCAGTGGCTACCAACGCGAACGTGAAACTCTATTGAATATTGGAATTAACATTTTTGAATTTAAACCCGATGCTGCCATTCGTTTCAAAATAATGACCGGAGCACTTCAAAAGAAAATAAATTACACACCCATCTTTGGCTTACATGCCAAATCCATTGTGATCGATAAAAAGATTGCGGTTATCGGTACATTCAACTTAGACCCAAGAAGTGCAAACTTAAATACCGAATGCATTGCTATTATTCATGATTTGAAAATTGCTGAAGGTTTATTCAATTCTATGGAAGAAGACATGAAACCTGAAAATGCCTGGATGACTACAGCTACTTACAACCCCGACAGTGAAGCAGGATGGTCAAAGAGAACTAAGGTTTGGTTTAGAGGTGTTGTGCCAAAATCAATATTGTAGATACTCGTAAGTAACGTGAACTAGAGCTTAGTACCTTCATACAGTTCTTTAAGAGCTATAGACACATCAACGATCGGAATAGTCAGCACATCTTCTATTGACCTGTAGTCTTCCAACTCCCAGTGTCCATTTTTATTAACACGAAATGCTTCAACGCTAATAGACTCTGAGTCAATTACAATAAACTCGCGTAAGGTTGGTATGTCGCGATACAAAATAAATTTTCCGCCACGATCATAGTTTTTTGTCGAAGGTGATAAAATCTCAATCAACACTGTGGGTTGCACGGCAGTATCAACATCTGTTTTAGCGGGAATAATCTCTCCGCAGATAATAGAAATATCGGGATAGGTGTACAATGTGTTTTCAGGAATGTGAATGCGCAAGTCACTTCCGTAAGGTCTGCATGGCTTCCCTTTTAATTGTATACCTATGCCAACAAAGAGGTTAGAGAAAATTACATTATGCCTTGGGCCAGCACCTGCCATCGCAAAAACTTCACCTCTGAAATATTCGTTCTTTGTAGGAGAGTCCTTCTCTATCTGAAGATATTCTTCAGCAGTGAATTTTGATTTGTCAAAAATTACTTCAGGTTCCCTGACTTCCATTTTTAAATTTAATCAAATTCTATAAAATCTTAATTATTCGCCTCTGGAAGATGTTCGGTAGTGCTCTAAGCATTCATCAGCCTTCATGATTCAGAAGCTACCTCTACTTTATATTCTTTTCCAATATAACAAACTCCAACTGCTGTTTGGGTTGACCGAAGCGAGGTTCTGTGAAATGAAAAGGCTTGCGTTTCCCAGTATCGATATACCCATGGCGTAAATACCAATCAATCAATTCCTGTCGAACGGAAATAACTTGCATGACAATCGTGTTATAATTTTGTCTCAAAGCTTCCTGTTCTGCAGCGCGAAGTAATTCTTTTCCAATACCTTTTCCTTGCAAAATAGGACTAACAGTAAGCATGCCCAGATAAAGTTTGTTCTCCTCTCGGATCAATTCAACACAGGCCAGAATTTTTTCATTCTCTACATACTTTAAAATAGTTGCCAATGGATCTTTTAAAATATCCTCCATTCCATCTACATCTATGCGCGTGCCGTCTATTAAATCCGCTTCTGTAGTCCAACCTTGTTTGCCAGATTCTCCCCGATAGGCAGAGTTCACCAATGCATTTAATGCCACTGCGTCTTCTATGGTGGCCGTAATAATTTGTTTCATAAGGGAATGAGAGAAGAAATCAAAGAAGAATAGATTGATTGTCTAATTTAAAGATAGTAGAAATTATTATGCCTTTGGATGCATAGACCAACCCAACTACATCCCAATATCTTCCAACAAAAAATCTTTCCCCTTACCATAAGTAAGGAGATCGTTCAGATGATAGCGCTCTAACGTAAGAAGGTTTTTGACTTTAAAATCACCATTGGCAAGAATGTGTTCAATCTCAAATTCGTGCTTCTCACCAAAGTTTGTGAGGCGATACTTTTTTCCATTGCGCAAAACGTTGAACGATAAACCTGCCATATTTTATCTTAGGATAAATCTTCTTCTCGCTCTAACATCAGAATGGAAGATTGCGGAACAATGAAATATTTTTCGTTTTCGTAAAGCACTTCAATCGCACCTTTTTGTAAGAAGATTGCTAAGTCGCCTTCTTGTGCTTGCAAAGGAAGGTATTTCACCTGATCCTCTTTGCCCTTCCACATATCTTCTTCATCAGCAGGCACTGGTAATGGATACCCAGGGCCTACCTTAATAATATATCCCTTCTGAATTTTTTCTTTCTCCTGAACACCAGGAGGTAAGTATAATCCGGAATCAGTTTTGTCGGTTTGCTTGGATGGTCTGATCAAGACGCGATCACCCACAACAATGAGTTTTTTCAGCTTATTGTCTGCCGTAATTTTCATTCTAAAATTTTCTGAAAAAGACTATCCCAATGCCTCAACTGAAAGTACTTCTCCGGGCATCATACGGGTAAAAAGATTTTCAATACCTGCCTTTAATGTCACCATAGAGGATGGGCAACCACTGCATGAACCTTGTAGTTGCACTTTTACAATACCATCTTTAAAAGAGTGATACGTAATAGCACCACCATCTTGCTCAACTGCAGGACGAATGTACTCTTCTAAAATCGTTTTGATTTTTTTAACAGCCTCAGTCTCTTCTTCAGTTGAAACATTTTCAGGTTTAGGAATATCGATGATGAACTTGCCAGACTCTAAAAATTCTTTGATGTGATTCTTGATGGTATTCTGAACTTCCAACCACTCCACATCTTCTTTCTTCGTTACCGTAACAAAATTGCTGGCGTAAAAAACACGATCAACAAATGGGTATCCGAAAAGCTCTTTTGCTAAGGGAGAAGTCTCCGTAGTTTCAACGGAAGGAAAATCAAAATTCATTCCTTCCGGCACCAATATTTCGTTTGCCACAAACTTCATGGAGTTTGGGTTTGGATTCGATTCCAGATAGAGGTGTATATTTTTGGGTGCAGGCTTCAACATGATGAAATTATTTATTGGGGAACAAATTTAAGAATTTAAAGTTCACCGGATGGTGAATGGGGCCTAATGGATATGCAAGAATTGTAGAAATTACGCAGGATTGGTGTCTTCCAGGGAATTTTCCCACTTGCTTACCACGGCAGTGGCAACACTATTGCCCACTACATTGGTTGCACTTCTACCCATATCCAATAATGGATCGATGCCCAGCAGCAACGCCAAACCGGCTTCTGGAATATTGAAGGTGGCCAGAGTTCCGGCTATGACCACCAATGATGCACGGGGTACCCCGGCAATTCCTTTACTGGTCAGCATTAACACCAACAGCATACTAATCTGTGTAGCGATCGGTAAATGTATTCCATATGATTGAGCAATGAAGAGTGACGCGAACGTCATGTACATCATGCTGCCATCAAGGTTGAAGGAATATCCCAAAGGCAAAACAAAACTTACGATCTTGTCCTTGCATCCAAATCTTTCCAATTCTTCCATCGTTTTTGGAAATGCCGCTTCACTGCTGCTAGTACTAAACGCTAACAAGATTGGTTCCTTAATCCGTTTGAATAACGTGCCTATTCGTCTGCCAATAACAATAAATCCTGCAAAGCCTAACAACAGCCACAGCAGGAAAAGACCAAAGTAAAATTCACTTATGAAAATTGAGTATGTTTTTAAAATGCTCAATCCTTGTTTTGCAATGATGGCAGTCATGGCACCGAAAACCGCCACGGGTGCAACGTACATTACATAACCTGTTACTTTTAATATAACGTGAGCAATGGCGTCCATTAACTTAATGACCACTTCGCCTTTCTCCCCAATAGCAGCAGTGGCTACACCGAAGAAAAGGGAGAAGACTACAATTTGTAAAATCTCATTCTTTGCCATGGCGTCAATCACACTGCTTGGAAAGATGTGATACAAAAATTCTTTAAGTGACAAACCAGAATGTGCTAAACCAATATCATCACCTACATCAGGCAAGGGTAATTTCATAGCAATGCCAGGTTCGAATATGTTAACCAGCACCATCCCCAATAGTAAACTCATTAACGATGCGCAGATAAACCAAAGCATGGTTTTCCCTCCAATACGGCCGACTGCTTTTATATCTCCCAATTTCGCGACACCTACAACAAGTGTCGTAAACACCAGTGGCGCAACGATCATTTTAATGAGTCGAAGAAAAATATCTGCCAATAAAGAAAAGGGTTCTACTTTTTTCTCGCGTGATTGAATTACTGCATTCCGTTCCTGATTCAGTGCTTTCTTTTCCAATCGAAGTTGTGCTGTCTGATTGCTATCTGAAAGTTGTGTGAGCTGTGTGTGTACCTTCTCTATTTTTAAGTCGATCGAAACCAGAGTTTGATTTTCTTCTTTGAGATAGGTTTTGTTCAGAATAAATCCCAACGCAATACCAATCACCAATGCGATGATGATGTAGAGTGTTAACTTACTTTTCTTCTGAGGTGTTTTCGATACTTCCATACACGCATGTTTAATGACTGAAATTCAGCCTTAGCCCGTTGCCGGCATCGCGCAATATAATTGAAAGTATCTAATTGTAAGATCAATATGGGGTGAGCCTTGATCTGAGAGGAGAATCGAAAAATGAACTGATTATTAAAAGGCTTATTTGAAAACAATACTGCCCATGGAAACATCAAGATCAAACGATAGCGCATTCTTTGCATCCTTGGTATAGGTTGCATTCGCAAATGTATTCTCGCCAATCTTCTTTAAACCCGCTGGCATAGTTACACTACAAAGCCATGAATCATGAATTTTTACCAGAACGGGAGTATCATTTACCGGAAGGATGATCACTAAATTACCGGCACCTACACTTCCTTTTATTTTATTACTTACTAATGGCTTGTTGCTGAAATCGAGCATCATATTTCCAAAGCCCACATCGGCCATAACAACCCTGGTGCGGGAGAGATTGATATTTCTAACATTAACGGAACCCAAATCTACCTTTACAAAAAAGGTGTCCATATCAATTTGGTTTTCCATAGATGAGTTATAGCCAACATTTACATTGGCACTTCCCGTATTGATTTTTAGCTTTTTGATTGACAAACCGGAAAGATCCACATTTGCATTTCCAAGTCCGTATTGAAGTTCCAGGAGATAAGGCTTGTCATCGGTGAGGTACATCTTCCATATTTTTTCTGAAGTCTCCTTTTCAGAAGATCCAAAGAAACTTGTAGAGATCGATTGGCTCAAGCCTTCTGACTGAACCTCTTCTAGATCAAGAATGACTTCGCAAGTTTTGCCCTTTACTTCTTTTCTGAAGGTATGGGAGAAGTCGGTTTCAGTTTGATTACTAAATACATTGAGTATCTCAGTATTCTGGCTCGGCTTGATGTAACAGTTACCGCTATTCGCCTTCAGGCATAACCTTATATCCTTACATAAAGGTGAGTCCTCTACCGTAAACTGCTTCTTAATTTGAGCTATTGACAACCCTGCCAGCGCCACCCCGCAACACGTTAACCAGATCTTTCTTTGCATGTTGAATAGTTACGAACCTCTACCACTTAAGTTACAATGTGTAAGTTTTAAGGCAAAAAAGCCAAAAAAATACCCGTGTAACTTGAGTTATACGGGCATATGAGTAAATGGTTGTAAGAGATCATTAGCTAAATACCTCCTTCATCCTTTCGAAGAAGCCCTTTTCATTGGCATCTGGAGTTGGTTCGAAGTTCGGGGAGTCGCGAAGGCTTTCCAGTTTGGCCTTTTCCTCAGATGACAGCTTTTTCGGTGTCCATACATTGATGTAGATCAACTGATCACCTGTTTCGTAGCCGTTAACATCCTTTAATCCTTTGCCTCTAAGACGGAGAACCTTACCGCTTTGTGTGCCCGGTTCAATCTTAATCTTTACTTTTCCGCCCACAGAAGGAACCTCCACGGTAGTTCCAATGGCCGCATCAATAAAGCTTACATACAGATCGAAGACCAGATTATTTCCATCTCTCTTTAAGAACTTATCTTCATGCTCTTCAACTAATATGAGCAAATCGCCAGCAACACCACCCGGTGCTTCATTGCCTTTGCTGGCCATAGATAATTGCATTCCGTCAGCTACACCGGCAGGGATTTTTACACTGATAATTTCTTCTTTTGAAACCAAACCTGAGGTATCTACTCCAGAAGGACGCTTATCAATAACTTGTCCAGCACCATCACATGTTGAACATGCACTGGCCGATACCATTTGGCCTAACATGGTGTTGACTACCTTTCTAACCTGACCTGCACCTTGACAAGTCTGACACGTTTTAAAAGTTACGCCTTCCGCTTTAACCAGTCGGTTTACTTTTATTTTCTTCTCAACACCGTTGGCTACTTCTTCAAGGGTAAGTTTTAATTTGATGCGCAAATTGGAACCTTTTCGCTGGCGCTTTCCTCCACTACTTCGCGTATTGCCTCCTCCACCAAAGAAACTATCAAATGGGCTTCCTCCACTGCCGAAAATATCTCCAAACTGACTGAAGATATCATCCATATTCATATTGTGGCCACCACCAGAACCACCGCCACCGGGACGAGAATGCCCAAAGCGATCGTATTGAGTTCGCTTGGTTGTATCACTTAGTACTTCATACGCCTCTGCTGCTTCTTTAAATTTTTCTTCAGCGGCTTTATCGCCTTGATTTTTATCCGGGTGAAATTGAATAGCTACTTTTCTATACGCTTTTTTTATTTCTTCAGCAGAAGCCGATTTGGCCACACCCAGAATTTCGTAATAATCTCTTTTTGTACTCATTTCAGAAATTGAATATTGAATTTAGGAGTTAGAATTTAGAATGATGTAGTGCACATTTTTAAGCATCCCAAATTATAACCTTGAACATCAAACTTTGAACCTTGAACTTGAAACGATCTCTAACTTCCTACTACTACTTTAGCAAAGCGAATTACTTTATCGTTTAGTAAATACCCACTCTCTACTACATCCACCACTTTACCTTTCAGTTTTTCCTCAGGTGCTGGTATTTGTGTGATGGCTTCATGAAGATCAGCATTGAAATCAGAACCTTGTTTCACATCCATGAGCTTCACACCGTATTGCTCCAATGTCTTTTTGAATTTATTCTGAATCAGAAAAACTCCTTCAAGGTCTTTATCATTTTTTTCTTTGAGAGCTTTTTCTGCGCGATCGAAATCATCGACTACAGGCAACAGGTTTTTAAGCAGTTGCTCATTGGCAGAGTGAATCATCTCTAATTTCTCTTTGGCCGTTCTACGTCTGAAGTTTTCAAATTCAGAATAGAGTCTGATGAACTTATCTTTTTGTGCTGTCACTTCATTTTGAAGTATCAACAACGCATTTACCTGATTATTTTCCGGAGTGCCTGACTCGGTTTCTCCTGCTGACAGGTTTTCGGTTTCCTGAGCATTTTCTGAAATAATTTCTTCGTTTTCCTTCATTTCGTTTTCGTTGGTCATGTTATCCATGGACATAACGGCTTAAATTTTGAACAATGGGCAAAGGTCAACAATTTTGCCAAAGGTGTTGCAATGCCAAACTGGCATTGTTATTCCACTGATATCATGCGGTTTTGTTGGTATTTGATCAAAATAACCCACGACTTAAATCGTGGGCTATTGTATTAATGCAGGTTACTCCAAATAAGATCTTTCAACTCCGTGATACCTTGATTGGTAAGAGATGAAATGAAAACATGAGGTAATTCAGTAGGAACTTCGAGGCTCATTTCAGCTTTCAGTTCATCATCCAACATATCCGTTTTAGAAATCGCGAGGATACGTTTCTTGTCTAATAATTCAGGATTGAATTTGCGAAGTTCACTTAACAAGATATCATACTCAGCCTGAATGCTTTTCGCATCAGCAGGAATTAAAAAGAGTAATAACGAATTACGCTCGATGTGTCGTAAGAATCGAATACCTAGACCTTTGCCTTCGGATGCTCCTTCAATAATTCCAGGAATATCAGCCATTACAAACGACTTATCATTGCGATAAGACACTACCCCAAGATTCGGAGTGAGGGTAGTGAAAGCATAGTCTGCGATTTTTGGTTTCGCTGCAGAGACAACAGATAGTAATGTCGACTTACCTGCATTGGGGAAACCAACCAAGCCAACATCAGCCAATAATTTTAATTCGAGAACGATCCATTCTTCTTTTCCCGGTTCACCTGGCTGGGCGTATTGTGGTGCGCGTTGTGTTGATGTCGCAAAGTATAAATTACCTCGACCACCTCGACCACCAGGAGAAAGAATATGTTCTTGTCCGTCTTCGGTAATCTCACATCGTATCTCTCCCGTTTCAGCATCTTTAGCTATTGTCCCCAGAGGAACATCAATGTATTCATCTTTCCCAAAGGCACCCGTGCGATTTTGTTCTTCACCTGCATTACCGGGCGTGGCAATAATGTGTTTTCTATATTTTAAATGCAGGAGTGTCCAGAGTTGAGAATTGCCTCTTAGGATGATGTGTCCACCTCGTCCTCCATCGCCACCATCGGGTCCGCCTTTCGATGTGGTTTTATCTCGAATAAAATGTAAATACCCTGCGCCACCATGCCCGGAGCGCGAGCAGAATTTTACATAATCGATGAAGTTAATTGAGGACAATGTCGTGTGTTTAATGTATGAAACATCGCAGACGATTTTTATAGATATCGTCTACGCGTTATTTAATTTTATTTCTTATCGAGTATTGCGCAGACACTTTTAAAAATATCATCTACGTTGCCAATACCATTCACTGTTTCTAATCTTCCCTGCTTTCCGTAGTAATGCAACACCTGAACGGTTTTATTAAAAAACTCATCAATGCGTTTGTTTAATTTTTCCTCCTCATCGTCTACCCGGTTGTCTGTGGTTCTTCTTTTCGCAATGCGCTCGCGTACTTCTTTTTCTGTAACACTCAAGGCAATGATGTAATGAATGGCTGTGCCTTGTGCTTTTGCAAAAGCATCTAACACTTCAGCCTGTGCTACGGTGCGCGGAAAACCATCAAACAAAAATCCTTTCGCATTCGGATTTTTATCGAGTTCTTCCTTCAGCATAGCGATGGTGATTTCATCGGGAACGAGCGCGCCACTGTTCATTATTTCTTTTACACGTTTACCCAAATCCGTTTCGTTTTTGGTGTGCCAGCGAAACAAATCGCCTGTTGAAATATGCACAAAACCATATTGTTTAATAAGCTTTTCGCTTTGCGTTCCTTTGCCTGCGCCAGGAGGGCCGAAGAGTACCAGATTAATCATGAATGCTTTTAGTTTACGTTACAAAATGGGCTTTACAATTTTATTTAAGCTGACGAATATAGGGAATGAAAATTCGAATTGCGAATGCGACCAGCTTGATTTAGTTACGTGACTTATAAATATCTTTTAAATTCCGGCCAAGTCCATCATAGTCCAGACCATAGCCTATTACAAATTCTTCCTCGATTTCAAAGCCTACATATTTCGCTTCCATGTTTTTTTCGCGTGCTGGTTTCTTTCTCAACAGCGAAACCACTTCTACGGATTTTGTTCCGAGGCTTCTTAATTCTTCCACTATTTTTTGAAGGGTAAGTCCGGTGTCAACAATATCTTCTATGATAATCAGATCCTGATTAAAAGAACTTTCTTCGAGTCCGATTAATGATTTTAACTGACCTGTTGTTTGCGTTCCCTGATAAGAAGAGACCTTTACAAACGATACGCGGCACGGTATGTCAACCTCTTTAACTAAATCGGATGCGAACATGAATGAGCCGTTCAGGATCGGAAGAAAAACGGGTGTTTTGTCTTTATAATCTGCGTTGATTTGCTTCGCAAGGGCTTTTACCTTCTTTTGCACATCTGCTTCAGAAATGAATTTTTCGAACTCTAACTCTTTAATCTTCATCCGTTACCAACTTTGGGAGCGCAAAGATAGAAGAATTTAAAAAATGCTAAGAAATGAATACTGATTTGATCTAAATGACTAAGGTTCGTTTGGCTTATTATTCAACAATTATCTCTGGCCTTTTTGATGATGTCTTCTTGAAAAATCCGTCAGCAACAACGTTATATCCGAATCCACAACCAAAAATATCAGCATCACTATCTTCTTTCACAGTTATGCCTTTAGCAGTAAAATCAAATGTTATAACACAACTTGAATCAGTATTGGGATCAGTAAATAATGCTCTGTTATTTTGATACGATAAAGTATCTAGAAAAGATCCTGAATTGTAACTAGGCGCTCCTTTACAAATGGAGAAGTTCATTAAAATTTTATCTTCTTTCAATTTCACAACTTGTATCTCACCAAAATATCCATAAACCTCTTCTCCAACTTTTTTAGTTTTTTGATCAAGAATATACGTTCCCATTGGATCAATATATTCATCTCTCATAGAAAAGCTTGTGGAAATAATCCAGACAACAATTGGGAAAGCTAAGCCTTTAATGATTTTTAATCTATCCATGAATATCGTTAATATGAATCATCCAACGCAAAATTATTCTTCCGGTACATCCATTGGCCTTGTGTGAAGTCAGGAAAGTCAATTGTTTCACCACCCAAACGAATGGACGTTTCTGAAAGTGGTGTGATGGCACTCCATGTCACAGCATCATAAACATCCTGAGGTGTATTTGTTTTCCTTTTGATGGCTTCAACAAAAGCATGTAGTACAAACCAATCCATGCCACCATGACCAGCACCAGCTGCATCGTTTCCATATTTCTTCCAAAGTGGATGATCGTATTTATCAAGCCACGTCTGAGCATCATCCCAATGGTGAGGTTGTTTACTCTGTCCCTCGATGTACATTGAATTATTTACATCCATCCAAATACCTTTTGTTCCTTGTACGCGGAAGCCTAATGAATACGGACGTGGAAGATTGGTATCGTGTTGAAGTAAAATCGTTTCTTCATTGGCGCACTTAATCATCGTGGTAACAACATCGCCTAACTTAAATCCAATTTTTGCATTCGGATGATTTTCTCCTCCTGTTTTCACAATGTAGTCGTGAAGCCCTCTTGCCTTGGATGAATAGGAAACTAATTCTGTGAAGCGATTGCCCCGATTAATATTGGCCATCATTGCCACAGGGCCAATGCCATGGGTAGGATAAAGATCACCATTGCGATAAACAGAATGCTGCGTTCGCCATTGAGCTTCTGAAAATCCTTTCTCACCAAATTCTGCACCAGCACCCGGATCTTTTTTTCCGTCATTGAATTTCACTTCGCGTAAATCGTGCTGATAACCACCTTGCAAGTGAACCAATTCGCCAAATATATTCTGACGCACCATATTCAACACTGCCATCACATCGCGTCTGTAGCAAACATTTTCCAGCATCATCAACGGCATACCGGTGCGTTCAGAAGTATGAACAAGTTCCCAGCATTCTTCTACGGTCATTCCGGTGATCACTTCACAGCCTACATATTTTTTCGCATTCATTGCATCAAGACACATTACGGTGTGCCAGTCCCATGGCGTTGCAATGATGACTCCATCAATATCTTTATTCTCTAACAGCTTTTTATATCCCTGAGGCCCATCCAATATTATTTGTGGCATGGGCCTACCTGATTTTTTAATGATCTCCTTGCTCATGTCAATCATCGGTTGTTGCACATCGCAAATGGCAACTACTTCAACATCATTGCGCATTAATGCAAGCTCAAGATGTCCTTGCCCACGAAAGCCAACGCCAATAAAACCGAGACGCACTTTCGAATCTTTATCTTTTGAAAATAAAACACTAGGAGTAAACATGGATAAGCCAACACCGGCTAGCGTTGTTGCTTTGATAAAATCTCTGCGACTTGTAGCATTTTTCATAGGTAGTCTGATTGATTTGGTGCGGTAATTTGAATAAACAAATCAGCTAATGCAAAATGAAACAGAAGTAAATTCGATTATTTACAAACGGCCCAATACAAACTTTACATATTGACTAAAGTTATCCACAGCAAACGTTCTCACACCGTATTTTCATTTGTAAATCGATTAAAGATCCTTCATCAACCAACCGTACAATTCGATCATCGTATCGATATCGTGCTTGTGTACTTTTTCGTCAGGTGTATGTGGATAGTGTTCGGGTGCGCCTACGAAACACCAATCTATCGGATAAGGTGAAGTTTGTAGTTCACGACCATCACTTGAACCCATTCCTTCAACTTCCAATTGAAAATCTACTTTTCTTTTTTTTGCAATCGCAACAATGCGATCCACATAACTTCTTCGTGGTAAATTTTTATCGCGCATCGAGATCGCAACTCCTTTACCCGGTTCAACACCATCCGATACCCATGTAATATCCGACACCAGCGCTTGCTTTACATTCCACTTTTCAGAAATGAATTTAATCAGGTAAGGCACCGATCCTCCACCATGTTCTTCCCAACAACTGAACGCAATAACTCCATCTTTTAAATTCTCTGCTACTTGTAATGCCGCGTAAACTCCAAGTCGGTTATCGAGGTATGCGGATTGAATCGATGTTTTTGTATCGCGAAAATTAATCTTGTAGGTTAAGGATGTTCCGCGGTCAATTACTCTTCCGAATTTATAAAAGGCATGATTATCCTTATCGTATCCCAACTCACATTCAATGTCCCCTAAACTATCTTCACCCACCAGCTTCGTTCCCATTTCTGCATCCGGACTTCCGATTGGCAACAATTGATTAAAGTAGCGCACGGTAAATCCAATACTATCCATGTGGGCAAAAATAGCAGTGCGGGGTTTGCCGAATTTTAAAATAATACAGTCTTGAAATTCGTCTCCATGAAAAACTTCCGGTTTTACTTTCCATTTCTTCATTTCTTTTTTGATATAGGAGAGCAAAAACTCTTTCATGCGGATTTCGTTTCCGGAAGGAGCCTGGATTTTGCAAAGGTGTTGAAGAAGTTTCATGGACAAGTTGAATTATAAAGGTGTATTATTGAATGCAAGTATACATCACTCGTTCGGTGTACAACTTTATTCTAAATTTCGGTGAGAAAAAAATAACGGTAATAGTTTCGAATATATGTGGGAAGAAGTTTTAAAAGTTGTTCCGGTATTTTTAGTGAGCATGGCCAAGTTTTTCTTTGGACCCTTAGCGGGATATGCAGCGGGTCTACCCATTGTGGTTACGATGATTGCTACTGTAGCGGGAATGATGGCGACTATATTACTCTTTGCCTTTCTGGGAGACTGGCTTCATAAAAAATTTCCGCATTGGTTTAAAAAGAAAGAGCAGAAACTAGAAGCGCCAGAGTCCAGAATGACACGCATCTGGAAAAAATATGGCTTGGCCGGAATCGCCTTCTTAACACCTGTACTATTATCCCCAATTGGTGGAGCTATCTTCGCTGTTGCCTCGGGAAGTCCGAAAGGAAAAATTATTCTTTACATGTTTATCAGCGCTTTGTTTTGGGTTGGCATTCAGACCGGTTTGGTGTATTATGGTTTTGATGCACTGAAAGAAATGGATCTACCCTTCTTTGATAAGTAGAAAAAACTTAACCTCGGAACTTAGCCGAAGCGAGCAATGCAGTTTTTCCATTTGGGTGATCCTAGTGAAGAGTAAGCTAGTATTTACTCCGCGCCCTCTCCGGTTAAACCTACTTCTCACCTTCATCTGGTAACATTTCAATATCGCGGATGAGTACTCGCTTGGCAATAGCTTGTCCTGTTTTAGTAGCAGCTAATCCGCCTAGCGCAGTTTCTTTGTAACGCGTTTCCATACTCGCACCAATTTCTCCCATTGCTTCAATCACTTCGTCAACAGGTATCACACTGCTAACATTGGCTAAGGCGATTTGTGCAGAACTATTTGCAATAGCGGCTGCGCTGGCGTTGCGTACCACGCAAGGTATTTCAACTAATCCGGCCACGGGATCACACACTAATCCCAACATACATTGAACCGTTATCGCAACCGCATTAAAAATTTGATCAATGTCTCCATCCAAGCAATACACAATCGCGCCAGCACCCATGGCTGCTGCTGTTCCTGTTTCTGCCTGACAACCACCCACAGCGCCTGATATAGAAGCTTTCTGTTCCATAATCAACGCAATGCCTGCTGAAATCAGCATAGCCTCTAAAATTTTCTTATCTTCTATATTGTGAATTTCCTGAAGTGTAAACAGCACACCCGGCATAATACCACTCGCTCCTGCAGTTGGTGCGGCTACCACTCGACCCATGCACGAGTTCACTTCTTTCGCAGCCAGTGCGCGCGCAATTAAGTTTTGAAATTCTTTTGAGAGAACAGCCTTTGGATAACGATATACTTTCTTCGCTCCATTATTGATCATGCCCGAGCGTGAAGTCATATCTTCTTCGAGTCCGGTGCGCACCGCATCTTTCATTACTGATAAAGCATTGGCAAGGCCATACATTGTTTCTTGTCGACTGCGATTTTTTTGTTCCTGCTCATACTCCAGCACAATATCACTTAGCGACATGTTTTTCTGGATGGAATATTTTTTCCAATCTTCAAATGATTCAAATAGAAAGGCCATGGGATTTAGTTTCGAGTTTAAAGTTTCGAGTTAAAGACCCGATTTTATAGTTCGTGCTGAATGTAAAATTCTCCTATTCAAACTGTATTTCAAACGATTGTGTAAAGTATTTGGTTCAGTGTTGATCTTCTGGCTATACTTGGGGCGTTATGTCGCGATATTTCGTCTTTCTTCTTTTCGTTTTCTCTTCCGGTTTGGCGCAGGAGAAAAATCTATGGAATGTATTGGCCGATGTTACCTTCCAACAGAAAAAAGATAAAGCTGGCTATTCAGTTGAGACACCTGTTTTTGGTACGCATTTGAAAAAACTCCAAGATCAAAAGATAATGTTGAAGGGATACATTATTCCATTGCAAGAGTTGGCAGGCCAAAGTAAGTTTATGCTTTCATCATTACCTTTTAACCTTTGTTATTTCTGTGGTGCGGCCGGACCGGAAACAGTAGTTGAAGTAGAATCAAAATCAGAAATAAAATTTGTAACGAAGCAAGTTCAGATGGAAGGTATTCTGATCCTAAACGATAAAGATCCTGATCATCACATTTATATTTTAAAATCCGCAAGTCTAATTCAATAACGTATGAAAAAAATATTTTTAACAGTTCCCTTTTTTCTTTTCCTGATGGCTGCTGTTGCACAAACACAAGATGAATCAACCATCAAACAACTTTTTGACAAAGCATTAACAGAAGGCAAATCCTATCAATGGCTTGAATATCTATCAACGAAAGTAGGTTCTCGATTAAGTGGATCGCCTGGAGCTGCTGCGGGTGTAGAATGGAGTCGTCATGAAATGGAAAATTTTGCGGATAGTGTTTGGCTCCAACCTGTAATGGTACCGCATTGGGTTCGTGGACAAAAAGAAATTGGTCGCGTAGTGAATTCAAAAAAAATGGGCACTGTCGATATGAACGTGTGCGCACTTGGTGGATCGGTAGGAACTAGTCCGTCTGGTGTCTCTGCAAATATTGTTGAAGTGAAAAGTTTTGACGAACTGAAACAACTTGGAGATAAAAACATAAAAGGCAAAATTGTTTTCTTTAATCGTCCGATGGACCCAACGAAGATCAGCACGTTTGCTGCTTATGGTGGTGCTGTTGATCAACGCGGTTCAGGTGCCAGCGAAGCTGCGAAATATGGTGCTATCGGTGTTGTAGTTCGCTCGATGGGTTCGAATCTGGAAGACTATCCTCATACCGGAGGTTTGCGCTACGCACCGAACGTTCCTCAAATTCCTGCTGTTGCCATTGCAACGCGTCACGCAGAAACGTTGAGCAAAATGTTAAAAGTTGATGCGTCACTGCAATTCTATTTTGAAACACATTGCGTTACGCTTGATGATGCTCCATCCTTCAATGTAATTGGCGAAATAAAAGGATCGGAATATTCTGACGAAATTATTGTAGTGAGCGGACATTTAGATTCCTGGGATCTTGCACAAGGCGCGCACGATGATGGCGCAGGTTGTGTACAAGCCATGGATGTATTGTATCTCTATAAAATTCTCGGCATCAAACCGAAGAGAACCATTCGTGCAGTGATGTTTATGAATGAAGAAAATGGTTTGCGTGGCGGCATTGAATACGCCAAACAAGCAGAATTGAAAAAAGAGAAACACATTGCTGCTATTGAATCCGATCGCGGTGGATTTACACCTCGTGGTTTTACCATGAGTGCGAATGATGTTGCCAAAAATAAAATCAAGAGCTGGAAGCCACTACTTGAAGTATACGGGCTAACTGATTTTAATCAGGAAGGCGGTGGAGCCGATATCGGTCCGCTTGCTCCACAAGGTGTACCGCTCATCGGATACCTTCCCGATTCACAACGCTATTTCGATTATCATCACACACCACAAGATACATTTGACAAAGTAAGCAAGCGTGAATTGGAACTTGGCTCTGCATCGATGGCTGCGTTGGTGTATTTGATTGATACCTATGGATTAAAATAAAATGGCTCGATTAAACATTGACCTTCCCGAAGATTTTATTTTCACAACAGAGATTATTGTTCGTGCATCTGACTTAAACTATGGCGGACATGTGGGTAACGATAGTGTGCTCACCCTTTTTCAGGAAGCCCGCATTTTGTTTTATAGAAACATGGGTTTTAAAAGTGAACTTAACCTTGATGGATCTGTTGGTCAATTAATGTCGGATGCAGCTGTGGTCTACAAATCAGAATCGTTTTTAGGAGATGAACTTATTATTCAAATCGCAGTAGCTGATTTCAATAAATACGGTTTCGATCTGATTTATAAAATGAGTAACAAGCAAACAGGCAAAGAAGTAGCACGTGGAAAGACAGGTATTGTTTGTTATGATTATGAAAAACGAAAAGTGGCTTCTGTTCCAGATGTGTTGAAATCTAAATTGATACAACCAATCTAAAATACATTCACGCAAAGTCGCAAAGAAATGCCGCAAAGGACGCGAAGAAATCCCCATAATCTCTTCAGCATTTCATGTTCGTCTCTTTGCGAACTTTAAATTTCAAACTTTGCGCCTTAGCGTGAAATGTATTTAAAAATTATACTTTCGCCTTCCGCGTTCCTTTAAATGGAAAGCCATACCCTCCGGCAGAAATTGTTCCAGTCAATGCTTCTCCAGCGAGTGTTGCATTAAAGGCTAAGTCTGTACCCTGATAACTGAAGTTTCCCGTAACGATGTTAGTAGCTTTATCGAAATTCATGTTGGTAAAGGCCAGCTCACCCTCACTTGTCTTCATAACAGCCGCGAACACATTTTCTTTTTCTGAAATGGTCATCACACCGGCATAGTCACCATTGGGAGTTCCCGTTATTGTGTAATCCCAATCACCTACAGGCGTAATAACAACTTTCTTAGTTTTAACGGTGGCACAGGATGCCAGAACAAGTACGAGAAATAGATAAATAAATTTTTGCATGGATAAGAGATTTTAGATTTTAGATTTTAGATTTTAGATTTTAGATTTTAAAATTATTCTTCAGCTCTGTCAAGCAATTGCTGGCTCAATTGTTTTGTGGTTTTTGCTCCAAGTTCTTTGAGTCGTTCGGTCTTTCGAACTAAGTTGTCTTTTCCTTCTACTAACTTATTCATTGCATCCTGATAACTGTTTTGAGTACTCTTAATATTATTTCCAACTTTCGTTAAGTCTTCAATTAAGGTATGGAATTTATCATAGAGCGATCCTGCCTGCCGCGCAATTTCCAATGCATTTTTGTTTTGAAGATCTTGCTTCCAGATGTAACTGATGGTTCGCAAAGTTGCCAGCAATGTTGCTGTAGAAACCAGTGCAACATTTTTGTCCAATGCCTTTTCGTATAAGGAAATATCTTCCTTCAATGCAATGGTTAAGGCTGGTTCGTTGGCTACAAACATCATTACATAGTCGGGTTGATTGATCTCATACAAATTCTGATAATTCTTTTCACCCAATATTTTTATATGAGAGTAAACGCTGTCCAAATGGCTCTTTAAATGTCTGGCCTGCTCTACTTCATCTGTGGCATTGAAATAATTACTGTATGCGGTTAACGAAACTTTTGAATCGAGTACTAAATATTTATCGTCTGGTAATTTAATAATGTAATCGAGCCGTTGATTCAGACCTTCTTCATTTTTGTAATTCTTTTCTTTAAAGTAGTGAATGTCTTTTTGCAGTCCTGCGCGTTCGAGAATAGCTTCCAATTGAATTTCACCCCAGGTACCTTGTGTTTTTGATTCGCCTCGCAATGCCTTTGAAAGATTGCTTGCTTCTTTTGTGATTTGCTGATTGAGCTCTTTCAGGTTCACCAACTGTTCACGCATGGCTGAATTGCGATCAATGCTTTCTTTATTGGTTTGCTCTACTTTCTTTTCGAACTCGTTGATTTTCTCTTTCAGCGGATTGAGAATCTCACTGAGGTTGGTTTTATTCTGCTCGGTAAATTTTTTGCTCTTCTCTTCTAAAATTTCGTTTGCCAGATTTTTAAATTCTTTTGAAAACTTCTCATTCAAATTTTCCAATTCCTTTTTCTGGTCGTTCAGCTTTTCTTGCAGGTTGCGGTAATCTGCTGTTGTGCTTGAAAGTTTGTTATTTAATTCTAAAACAGTCTTGCGTTGCACTTCTACATCATTCTTCAATTCAGCCGCCTGACGTTCAGCTGTTTTTGTTCTTTCCTGTTCTGCTCTCGTTTTTTCCTGCTCTATTAATAGAGCATGAGAGCCTGACTGATTATCGGCCGAAAATTTATAACGCGCAATAAACCATGCAGCAGCAAAGCCAACGAACAATCCCAAGGTTAACAAAATAATTTCCATGGCCTAAAGTTATTGCATTTCCGTTGCTACGCAATCGCGAAACTTAACACTTCACCCTGTTAAATCAGAAAAACCTGATTAGATTTGCACTCGATTGAATGCGAGAGAAAAAATGAATTTTATGGTGGAAACAATCACAACAAGCCGGGAAGCAATTTTATTAGAGGATAAATACGGTGCACACAATTATCATCCTCTTCCGGTTGTATTAAGCAAGGGTGAAGGTGTTTTTTTGTGGGATGTTGAGGGGAAACGTTATTACGATTTTCTATCGGCTTATAGTGCGGTAAATCAAGGGCATTGTCATCCGCGTATTATCAATGCATTAATCGAACAAGCTAAAGAACTCACGCTTACTTCGCGCGCATTCTATAATGATAAACTGGGTGTGGCCGAAAAATTTGTTTGCGAAGTCTTTGGCTACGAAAAAGCTTTATTCATGAACAGCGGTGCAGAGGCGAATGAAACCGCCATTAAACTTGCACGCAAGTGGGGTTATACAAAAAAAGGTATAGCCGATAACGAAGCTGTTATTGTTGGCGTGAAAAAGAATTTTCATGGACGTACTACTACTATTATATCAGCATCAACCGATCCTTCAGCTCGCAAAGGTTTCGGACCTTTTATGCCGGGCTTTGAAGTTGTGGATTATGATAATGTTGCAGCACTGGAAAAAGCATTGGCTAATCCAAATGTATGTGCATTATGGATCGAACCGATTCAAGGTGAAGCGGGTGTATACATGCCGATGGACGGATATTTAAAAGCAGCAGAAGATTTATGCCACAAGCATAATGTCTTGCTGATGATGGACGAAATTCAAACCGGTATTGCACGCACAGGAAAAATGCTTGCATCTGATCATGAAAATGTGCGACCCGATATTTTAATTTTAGGGAAGGCGTTATCAGGTGGAGTGTTGCCAATCTCGCTTGTACTGGCTGATGATGATATTATGTTGGTGATCAAACCAGGTGAACACGGCTCTACCTTTGGTGGTAATCCATTGGCAGCTGTGGTGTGCATGGAAGCTTTGCAAGTGGTGAAAGATGAAAAGCTCGCAGAGAATTCGCAACGGATGGGAATAATATTCCGCGAGCGCATGCAAGCCATGATGAAGAAGACAGACCTCATTACCTTGGTTCGCGGCAAAGGTTTATTAAATGCTATCGTAATAAACGATTCACCAGACAGCGAAACCGCCTGGAGCATGTGCGTTGAATTTGCAAAGAATGGCTTGCTGGCAAAACCAACTCATGGAAACATTATTCGTCTTGCACCGCCATTGGTTATTAATGAAGAACAGATTCATGAGTGTTGTGATATTATAGAGAAGGTTGTGTTGGGGTTTGGGAAGTAGAGGCACCAGAAACATCTTTGATCAATTGAAAAGAGCATTCCAAAAAGAATGCTCTTTTTTATTCAAAACCTCTTGATACTGGTTAATTTCGCATGAGCAATAGGAAATAATACCTTGAGCAAGTACTTTAGAAAGTGGCCATTAGAAAAAACATCCATTTAACTTTGTTAGCGTCCATTCAGTAAAATGACAAACATCAAAACCTTAATTCTCTTTAGCTTAATCACAAAAGTTTGTTGCGGACAATCGTCTGACACCTCCAAATACACTTTGCCAGATGTGATTAAGATAACCGTTCAAAAAAATAAAAGTGTAACTGCAGGAACAAAGGAAATCATTTCTAACATAGCACATGAGTATGAAGGTGAAGAAGAACAGTTTGAATTGATACGATTTTACAAGAGTTCATATGACTATAAAGTTGTTGATAAGAAAATACTAAAGAATCTTATCGATTCGCTGTCCGCAAATGGAGCAACCGAAAATGTGCGAAGAAATGCGACAGCGGCCAGATTCTTTATTGAATACAGATTTTTAGGTAAGCAAATGAGGGACTTTGAATTCCCAGATAAAAATGGGAGCTTAATAAAATTGTCCTCCCTCAATAACAAGATTGTAATCATTGAGCTCTGGGCAACATGGTGTGGTCCATGTATAAATGAAATGCCGAAAATACCAGCGTTAAGAACAAAGAATCCAAATATCGAATTCTACTCTATTTCTCTTGACAAATCCGTTGATAAAATGAAGAGGTTTATTGAGAAGAGAAAATATGATTGGCCGATAGTTTTTGGTGGATTTGAAGACATAAACAAAGAATTGTGGAGCTATTTAAATATAGTAGCTGTTCCCAAATATTATATAATAAATCGAGATGGCATTGTGATCAACATTGCCGACAATTTAGATATGGAATTTATTAACAGCTTGAAATAAAAGTGCGCTAATAAAATTAATAACAGCTAATCCCTCTTTCAGTATTTCATTTAATGTCTTTTTACTTCTCAAACACAAACACAAGCCCCTTCATAAACCCCGGCATTGCAGAATCCATGTGCTCAAAATTTCCAAACTCAACGAATTTTAGTCTCGCACTATCGTAACGAGAGGTCTCCATTTGATTCTTCAATTTTAAAAGGAGATTCTCGTATTTCTCACTCTGCTCCAATGATCCTGTAATTACATAGAGTTTAACTGGCAATGGCTTCTTCAGTACACTTAATTTCTTTTCTTCTTTCAATACATATTGATTTGCATAAGAGAGTGACGGACTTACTGAAATGTATTTGTTAATACTGTATTCACCTTTCTCCAAAGAATTGAACATGTGATACAGCACAAAGTATCCACCCAATGAATGACCCATGAGCAAAATCTGATTTTTATTTACTCTGTATTGTTTTGTGATTTTTACCAGAAGCTCGTTATTAATAAAATTCTTAAACTTATCTGCACCACCACTCACAGCAAACTCATCTTCTGGCGGAGCCGTTGGAAACGTGTAATCTCTGTTGCGCAATGAATCCATAGCCCAGAAATTCTTGTAACCAATTCCTACAACAATAGATTTGGGTTGACCTTGAGTGAGGGTGGCTAGTTTTAGTTCGGCAACAACGGATTCGAAATAAGCATTGGCATCAAGAACCATAATGAGAGGATAAGCTGAAGTTGTGTCGCTATTGTATTCGCTGGGTAATGACGTGAAGATCTTAAATGAATCAGAAACCGATTCGGAGTAGATCATTTTTGTTTCGGGCTCTGAATAATAACTGAAGATTTCATTTGGGTCATTTTTGACATGTTGTGTTTTTGCTGGAACTTTTACCTCATGTGAATTGCAAGCCGACAAAATGAAGAGGAACAAGAAAAGAATGGAACTGAATCTGCAAAAGCTAAGAATCTTCATAAAGTAATTAAGCTGGTTTGCTATTCGATGATTGTCACAACTAAATAGTTTTGTTTTTAATTTTAGATTTCAATATAGATGTACAACTAATGCTAACTTTCCGGTTGTGATCTGGTTCTTCACACGCTAAGGATTTTTAGCGCTTAGAACATTTAAATGACAAGGCAATGGCTCAGGAATACGCATCAGATAGAACCTTCGACAAAATGGATTTCACCCGAGATCCACTTCCGAAAGGTGAATATGAACACTGCATTTTCACGAACTGCGATTTTTCAAATTCAAACCTGGCCGATATAAAATTTATTGATTGCACATTTGATAGTTGCAATCTTAGCATGACGGTATTAAACAAGACCGCCTTGCAAAATGTGATTTTCAAGAACTGCAAAATGTTAGGATTGCATTTTGACAACTGCAGTGAGTTTGGCCTGTCCGTAAGTTTCGACAATTGCAATCTCAGTCATTCTTCGTTTTATAAAACAAAACTGAAGAAGACAATCTTTAAAAATTCTAAACTTCAGGAAGTCGATTTTACAGAATGTGACCTAAGCAGTTCCGTTCTTGACAGCTGTGATTTGATGAATGCATCATTTGAAAATACCATCATCGAAAAAGCAGACCTTCGTACTTCTTTCAACTACTCGATCAATCCAGAAACCAACAGAATTAAAAAAGCCAAGTTCGCACAGAGTGGAATTGCCGGGCTTTTAGACAAGTATGACATTGAAATCAGCTATGAATAGACTTTAGGAAAACTTACTATTGGTACCTACATTAGTGCATAACACTAAAGGTATATTGGCAATATTGCTAATACACAATTGTTAGGGCAATTATAGTAGGACAGATTATGTTTAAGATTTTTATTGTTTCTTTTTGCATAGTATTTCTAAGTTGTTCATCAAACCGAACAAGCGAAGAGTCAGTCGATTCTGGGAGCGACACCGTTGATGTTTGGATCGAAGCCCCGAAAGGAACCACTTCTGACACATGTTCATTCTGCGTAGTGGAGCCTTTTCTAGTAGAGCAAGTGAATCAAGATATTAAGACAAAAATTATTATTGATTATCCAGTTGCGATAGAACTAATGGACCGTGTAGCGTGGATAAATCTATACGAGAATGATAAGGGGTACGATACGTTGATGAAATTGCTTAAGATGAAAAACCATTGGGACAGGAATGAAATATATCGACATTATGATATACGTGGATACTATGCTGAAGGGATAAGGCCCATATTGATAGACAATCATGTGACAATTATCGACACAATAAAACATGAACAATTTGTTAAGATCAAGGACGGGGGTGAGATTTACATTATTGATTTGAATAAACATCGAAAAGATGATGGTGTACTCATGTTTAGACCGGGTAAGAAACCAATTTATTGGACCATGCAGAAGGAAGAAGAGAATTGTTTCTCGTACTTTGGTTTTCCCAAGTGGTACTATAACTGCCGCTAACAAAAACATTTGACTTTTGCCAGACGTTAGCTCAAACAAACTTTACAATTAAATGTAATAGCTTACAGTCTAATTGAGCTAACATGAACAAAATAGGCCCCATAGTAGTAATAGAAGACGATCGTGATGACCAGGAGCTCTTGACTACAGTTTTTAAAGAACTTAATTTTAAAAATGAAATAATATTTTTTGGAGATGGTGAGGCTGCACTTGATTATTTAATCACGTCAGCCATTGAGCCTTTTCTTATTCTTTCAGACATTAACATGCCCAAGTTAAATGGTATAGAACTAAGAGAAAAAATTCATACCAATGAAGATTTACGAATAAAATGCATTCCGTATTTGTTCTTCTCAACAAGTGCTGAACAAAAGCATGTGGTAGACGCATACTCCAAGTCAGTACAAGGATTTTTTGTCAAACCAAATTCCTTTGATAAATTAAAGCTGACAATAAAAGTCATCATAGAATATTGGCAGGAATGCGAGTCGCCAAATTATATCAAATGACGAATTGCTGACAAATTCATACTCGAACTAACAAAACGTTCACTCAACCTAAATCATCCAAGTCTCTCATAAAATATATGAAACGCACCATCATACTCATCAGCTTCTTCTTCTCCATTTCATTCCTAACATCCGCCAAAGTTATTCGTGTAGGCATTGCCGGAATGACGCATAACCACGTTTACCAGGTTTTTGAATACATGGGGAAACGCGAAGATGTTGTTATTGTAGGATTTGCTGAAGCGAACAAAGAGCTCGCGATGCGATTACTCAAAGATCACAACCTTCCAGACTCACTTTGGTTTTCAACACTGGAGGAACTCATCAAAAAAACAAAACCGGAAGCCGTATGTGCTTTCAATTCCATCTTTGAACATCTCGAAGTGGTGAAGGCGTGCGCACCGAAAGGAATACACGTTATCGTAGAGAAACCGTTAGCCGTAAGTGTTGATCATCTCAAACAAATGCAGGCGTTGGTAAAAAAGTTTAGCATCCATCTTCTCACCAATTATGAAACAACATGGTATTCTTCGCATGCAAAAATGTGGGATATGGTGAAGAAAGAAAAAAGCCTGGGCACCATTCGCAAAGTAGTAATCATGGACGGACATCAGGGTCCGAAAGAAATTGGATGCAGTAAAGAGTTTTTAGATTGGCTTACTGATCCCATTCAAAATGGTGGTGGAGCATTAACTGATTTTGGTTGCTACGGTGCCGATATAATGACCTGGCTAATGGACGGGCAAAAACCAATTTCAGTCACAGCCATTACACAACAACTCAAACCCGATATCTATCCGAAGGTAGATGACGAGGCGAGTATTATACTTACCTATCCAACATGTCAGGCAATTATTCAAGCTTCGTGGAATTGGTCGTATGGAAGAAAAGATACAGAGGTCTATGGCACAAAAGGTGTGCTCATCGCCAACAGCAAAAACAAAATGAGTTACGTGACAACCGATCAACCTAACAATCAAACCTGGATTGATCTCTCACCTGTGCCACAGGAACGCTCCAATATATTTTCCTATTTATCCGCTGTAATCAATGGCAACATTAAGCCAGAGAAAGATTTGTCTTCTTTTCCGGTCAATGAGATTGTGGTTGAGATTTTATCAGCCGCCCGGGAATCTGCCAAGACAGGGAAAACGATCTATCTGAATAAATAGGTATTCTCATTCAAGAGAAGTCCTTTTAAATAGCTCACTTTAAGCAGGTCTCTCTACGATTAATGCCCAATTCGCTGCTCAATTGAAGTATCCCATCAGACACTTGCACATTAATGGCAAATCCCTACTTTTGTAGCCCTTAATCGCCATGGCAGCACAAAGACAAGTACGTACGATAAGCTTAATCACCGGGATCATTACCGCCCTGGCGATTGTCGTGTCGCAGTTTTTCTACTTTGAAAAGCCTGAGCCTTCAAAAAAGGAAGTTAAAACTGAGCAGCAACAGGAACAATCATCCGACAATCAAAGCGAAGCCTACATCACGCTTCCTTCCAGCACACTTCCTTCTTCTACTACTCATCCCGAGTTTCAACAACAAAGCTTCTGTCTTTTTGAAATCATATTCCCTGAAAAAAAAGAAGAGCAACACGACTTCAGCGTTTCGATTCCGTTAGGCAAATTCTTTCAAACGCTTTTCAGTACGATCATTTCTCCCAACGCACCTTAACGAATTTCTTCGTTCAGCAAACTAACCGGATGGAGTCATTCGGGTATCAGACTTTTTAATCAATTTTTTTATTCAACTATATGCAAAACAAAGGACTAGTTATTTTTCTCGCGGTAGTAATCACTTTACTGTGCTTCTTCTACCTCTCGTTTACCTACGTATCATACAACGTGCAACGTGCTGCTGTTACTTCTGCAACAGGCACAGATGGCGTTGTGGACATCAACAAAAAACAAGCGTACCTCGACTCGGTATGGAATGTACCGGTGTATGATATCGGTGTAGCCCAATACACATACAAAGAAGTAAAAGACTTTGAACTAAGTCTTGGTCTTGACTTACAAGGCGGTATGCACGTTACGCTTGAAGTTTCTCCTGTCGACATTATCAAAAGTCTTAGCGGTAATAGCGAAGAGCCAACATTTGTTGCAGCGTTGAAAAAAGCGTCACAACAAGTAAAGAACAGTCGCCAGAGTTACACCACCTTATTCATTAAAGCCTATCGCGAGGCAAATCCGGGTAAGTCGTTGGCTTCTCTCTTTGCAAATGCCAATACACGTGGTCGCATTGCAACGAACGATGATGATGATAAAGTAATCAGCGTAATCGAGACAGAAGTTGAAAGCGCGATCGATCGTTCATTTACTATTCTTAGCAATCGTCTTGATCAGTTCGGAACATCTCAACCGAACATTCAACGCATGCAAGGTACGGGTAGAATTCAAGTTGAAATTCCTGGTGCTGATAATCCAAAGCGTGTACGCAAACTGTTGTCTGGTGTAGCCCAACTTGATTTCTGGGATGTTGTAGAACCAAGCACACTGAACAGTTCATTGATCTCCATTAACGATATTCTGGTGACTGAGCAAAAGGTTGCTGCAGCGTTAGCGGCTCCAACTGCAGATGGTGAACCGGCTAAAGCTGAATCACAGGACTTGTCTTCACTATTAGGTGATAGCACAAAAGCAGCAAGCGATACAACACAAGCGAAAGCACCAAAAGGTTTAGATTCATTGGCAAACGCAAATGTATCCCCTCTCTTTTCGCTGAGCACAATACCTGGCGCTTTTCGTTACAACATCAAAGACACATTTAAGATCAATGATATTTTTAATAGGGCTGACATCCTCAGCAAGTTGCCCCGCAACGTAAGAGTATTCTGGGCAAATAAGCCTGATAAAATCGGAGCTGTTGAATCACTTGAACTTTTCTTCCTCGACATCGGCCGCAATGGCAAATCAAGATTGAGTGGTGAAGTGATTACCGATGCCAGCAAGGCACTGGATGAACGCGCTCAACCATCCGTGAGCATGAAGATGAATGGAACCGGTACACGCATTTGGGCGAAGTGGACTGCTGAAGCGTCAAGCAAAAGTCCAAAGGGTAGAATTGCCATCATGCTCGATAATACCGTTTATTCAGCGCCATCCGTAAACGGAGAAATTCCAAACGGTAATTCTCAAATCTCGGGTAGCTTCACAGATGAAGAAGCGAAAGACTTAGCGAACGTATTGAAAGCCGGATCACTTCCTGCACCTACTACTATTGTTGAAGAATCATCTGTAGGACCTACACTTGGTGCAGAGTCTATTCGCAATGGTATCATCTCCATTGTCGTTGGGTTCCTTATCATCGTCTTCTTTATGTTGGTGGTGTACAATGTTTCGGGATGGGTAGCTGATTTAGCTGTAATCCTTAACCTTATTTTCTTATTGGGTATTCTGGCCACGCTCAACTCAGCCCTTACGTTGCCTGGTATTGCCGGTATTCTGCTTTCACTCGCTATCGCGGTAGATGCAAACGTTTTGATTAACGAACGTGTAAAGGAAGATTTGGCTCAAGGTAAAAGTCTGGAAAACTCCATTCGTGCCGGTTATAAAAACGCTTTCTCGGCCATCCTCGATTCAAACGCGACAACGCTTATTAAAGGATTTGTATTGTTGGCCTTTGGTTCAGGATTGATTTATGGATTTGCCGTAACGCTGATCATTGGTATTTTGTGTTCGTTCTTTACGTCTGTGTTCTTCACCCGTGTGATTTTTGAATATTACATTCGCACAGGCAAGAACATCAGCTTCTCAATGGGCTGGTCTAAGAATTTATTCCGCAGTATCAATATCAATTTTATTGCCAACCGCAGAATCTATTATATTCTTTCCGGAACGATCATCGTTGCCGGTATGATCATGCTATCGATAAAAGGATTTAACTATGGTGTCGACTTCAAAGGTGGACGTACCTACATCGTTGCATTTGAAAATCCAGTAAACTCAATGTCGGTTCGCGAATCGCTTGCAATACCATTCGGTGACGCTCCTGAAGTGAAAACTTTTGGCAGTGACAAGTATAAAATCACAACCAGCTATTTAATTGATGATGACTCTGAAGAAGCTTCAAATCTTGCAGAACAAAAACTGATTGCCGGAATTAACAGTATTTCCGGAAATAAGGCATCCGTATTAAGTTCTTATAAAGTAGGACCAACCATTGCGAATGATATTAAAATATCAGCCATCACATCCCTTGCTGTTGCGGTAGCCCTGATGTTCTTATACATCCTGATTCGTTTTAGAAAATGGCAGTTTGCAATGGGTACAGTTGTAAGTCTTTTCCATACGGTAATGGTGGTACTTTCTCTTTTCGTTTTGTTGGAAGGTATCATGCCATTCACAATGGAAATTGATCAGGCCTTCGTAGCTGCTATTCTTACGGTAATTGGTTACTCTATTAATGATAGTGTTGTGGTGTTCGACCGTGTACGCGAGTTCTTGTCTTTGAAGAAAGCACACGAGAGTACAGCTATCGTAGTAAACAATGCCTTGAACGATACTCTTAGCCGTACCCTCATCACGGGTATGTCTACCTTATTTGTATTGGCAATCCTCTTCATTTTTGGAGGTGAGACGATCAAAGGGTTTACATTCGCCATGTTGATTGGTGTAATTATCGGAACGTATTCTTCTCTGTGTATTGGTACTCCGGTATTGGTTGATTTTTCGAAAGATGAAAATCAAGTACCTGGTAAGCCAGTTGCAGCATAATCTAAATTTAACTTTGACAAAAGAGGCTCCTGACCAGGAGCCTCTTTTGTTTTATACAACTTGTATGTAAAACAATCTGATCATCAGGATCATCATACTGTTTTAAGAATTGCTTTGATCCTTTCATCAATCGAAAATTCCGGAAGGGAGAACATTCCGAACAAAAAGAATTGACTCAACAGACTGAAAATATTACATAAGCGTTTTAACCGTCTATCCTACTCTTCAGTACGTCAAACAAAAAGAATCACACATGTCAAACAATCCCACTAATTCTTGTTATTTTTCTTAAATCAACCCCCAAATAATAGCTATTATGAAAATCAAACAATTCGTCTATGTTTTAATGGCCTTCGCTTTCCTGCAAAGCTGTAAGCCCGAAAGTAAGTACGAAACCAAAACTGCGGAAAGCAATGGGTTTTCGTATGAGTACGTTACCAACGATCCGCTTAATGTTCGGATTTACACCCTGAAAAACGGTTTGAAAGTTTATCTCAGTCAGTACAAGGCTGAGCCGCGCATTATGACTTCCATTGCTGTGAAAGCCGGTGGAAAATTTGATCCGGCAAATGCAACGGGTCTTGCACACTATCTTGAGCACATCATGTTTAAAGGAACAGCTGATTTCGGCACGCAAGCCTGGGATAAAGAAAAAGTCTATCTCGATAGTATTGAGCACATGTTTGAGCATTATCGCACGCTGACCGATTCCGTTGAGCGTATGAATTATTATAAACTGATTGACCAGGTTTCGAATGATGCTTCAAAGTTGGCGATCGCCAATGAATATGATAAAATGGTTTCAGAGATTGGCGCGAAAGGTACCAATGCCTACACAACGGAAGATCGGACCGTATATGTAAATGATATTCCTGCTAATCAGGTAGAAAACTGGGTTGCCATTGAATCGAATCGCTTCCGTCAAATTGTTCCGCGTTTGTTTCACACTGAATTAGAGGCCGTTTATGAAGAGAAGAATCGCAGCCTTGACAATGATTATTGGAAAACATTTGAAGCGCTTTACTCCGCTGCGTTTAAGAAACATCCTTATGGAACGCAAACAGTAATCGGAACGATTGATCACTTGAAGAATCCATCGATCACTGAAATCAAAAACTATTTCTACAAATACTACCGTCCGAATAACGTTGCCATCTGTTTGAGTGGTGATATTGATTTTGATAAAACTATTGCCTTGATCGATAAATCATTTGGAAGCTGGGAACCTAACGCGGATTTAAAAGCCTGGGACCCAATCGCAGAAGAAGAAATCACAAAACCGATTGAGGTTGATGTATATGGACCAGATTCTGAATGGCTGAACATGGCATTCCGCTTTAAAGGCACAAACTCTGAGGACGCAAAATTGCTTAGACTTACAGATATGATTCTTGCAAACTCACAAGCTGGTCTCATCGATTTAAATTTGAAACAGCAACAAAAAGTTTTAGAGCCCAGCAGCTATGTTGATAACCTTAACGACTTTTCATTACACACCTTCACAGGCAAACCGCGTGAAGGTCAATCGCTGGAGGACGTAAAGAAGTTGCTGCTCGAGCAAGTTGATCTCTTAAAGAAAGGTGAATTTGATGATTGGCTTATCGAAGCCGTTATTAATGATTTAAAGAAAGAAGCTATCAATCAATCGCAATACAACTGGTCGCGGGCAAATGATGAAGTGATGGCCTTCACCAATAACATTCCGTGGAAGGATTACATTTCAAGGACAGATGATTTGAGGAAGATCACTAAGGAAGCGATTGTAAAATTTGCAAACGATCACTACAAAGACAATTACGTTGTGGTGTACAAACGCAATGGAAAAGATAAGAACCAACAAAAAGTTACGAAGCCTTCCATCACCAAGGTATCTCTTAACAAAGAATTGAAATCACCTTTCCATGAAAAACTGCTGGCGAACAAAGTCGATAAAATTCAGCCTGTGTTTTTGGACTATACTAAAGATGTTAAAAAGCTGAAGATGAATAAAGAAGTTGATGTGTTGTATACTAAAAACGCAGAGAACGATTTGTTCACACTTTATTATTTGTCTGATGTTGGCACGAATAACAATCCGAAAATGAAAGAAGCAGTAGAGTACCTCGAGTACTTAGGTACTGGTGATATGACTGCTGAAGATGTCAAAAAAGAATTCTATAAGATTGGTTGCAACTTCGGGGTATTCGCAGATGAAGATCAGACCTACGTTTACCTCAATGGTCTCACTGAAAATATGGACAAGTCCATTCAGCTCTTTGAAAAATTATTAGCGGATCCGAAGCCAGATGATGAAGCCATTAAAAAAATGATTGATGGTATTTTCAAAAAACGTGACGACATCAAGAAAGACAAGTCCGCCATTTTATGGGAAGGTTTGATGAATTATGGAACGTATGGAGCGAAGTCGCCTTTTACCAATGTGCTTACCAATAAAGAACTAGGTGAGGTAAAGGCCGCTGAGTTAGTTGACATTATCAAAGGCTTTACTAAAACACAACATCGTGTTTTGTACTTCGGTCCTAAATCAGAAACGGATTTGATCGCTTCACTCAACACCAATCATATATTGCCAGAAAAACTATTACCAGCACCTGCACCTGTTGAGTTTGCAGAACTTAGCATGGATAAACCAGCTGCGTATTGGGCTAACTATGATATGGTACAGGCTGAAATTATCTTTCTTTCGAAGGGAGAGAAATTTGATGCGAACCGAGTTCCGGAAGCACAAATGTTCAATGAATACTTTGGAGGCAGCATGGCTTCACCCGTATTTCAGGAACTTCGCGAAGCACAAGGTCTCGCCTACGCTGCCTTTGCAAGCTATACACTGGGTGATAAGAAAACCGACAACGATCAATTCTTCGGCTACATCGGAACGCAGGCTGACAAGCAAACTGAGTCGATGAAAGCAATGACGGAACTCATTCAGAATTTTCCGAAATCAGAAGGTGGCTTTGAGGTAGCGCGAAACTCACTGATGAATAAATTAGAAAGCGAGCGCATTACAAAGACTGCTATTCTTTTCAATTATGAAAGTGCTATGCGCAAAGGAATTGATCATGATGTTCGCAAAGATGTCTATGAAAAGATTCAGAACATGACCATCAATGATGTAGAGAATTTCCAAAAGCAATACATTAAAGGAAAGAAATTTAATGTGGTGATGGTAGGCGATCGCAGCAAACTTAACCTCAAAGACCTTCAAAAATATGGAGAGGTAAAAGAGCTTACACTCGATGAACTCTTTGGATATGAGAAGCCCGTAAAGGTGCAACTGGAAGGGCCGGCGCAATAAGTATACAAGCATTACCCTTCTTAGAGTCGACCTCATAAACGGGTCGACTCTTTTTATTTAGGATAATTTAGTGCAGGTTATTACTTTAGAGGGGTAACATTAAACGGATATAGGCAACAATATTGCTTGCATACAATTGTTGCCTGCAATACGACATTGAATTTCGTACATGAACCTAACTTATTAATCTATCACTCTCAAAAGCGAAAATATATGGAAAAGGGCTATAAAAATATCAGTTTCTTTTTTGCAGCAATTGCATCTATTGTTTTTATCGGTTTTTTTTGGTCGTATTTTTCCTTCAATCCATTTCAAAATGGCTTACCTGCAGTTATTCATATTCATGCCATCTTAATGACAACTTGGTTCATTTTTCTCATAATACAGCCTTTACTGATAAGAAAAGAACTAATGAAATTCCATAGAATTATAGGGAAAGTAAGTTATGTTTTAGTACCCTTTATTTTGATTTCTATGGTTGTAATGATTCAAATTGCTCAAAAAAGGCAGCAAGATAATATTGCTATTTATCAAAACATTTTTGATGTTTCCGGCTTTTTATTATTTTATTTATTAGCAATTATTAATAGAAAAAACGCGGCAAAGCATATGAGATACATGATAATAACCGCTCTCATTTTATTCCCGCCCGCTCTAGCAAGGATATATTTACATTATCCAATTACAAATATCATTCCCCCTCTATTAGTTTCCTTTCTGATAATTATTGGTCTTATAATATATGAAGGATTTCATAAGAAGTTTTACAAACCATATACAGTGGCTTTCATTTTCTTCTTAGTCTTTGTCTTATCTTATTTCTTTGTTCCACAATCAGAGACTTGGAATGACGCTGCGAATAGAATTTATCACCATTTGGTAAGTAAACGATAATAGATATGGTTTGTAGTCCAGTGGGAATAAGTACATGCAGGCAACACAAGCTATAAAACATATGCTGTATTGTAGATTCTTAAATTGTTTGCTATTAAATTTCGTCAGCAACGGGGGACAAGGATGTAGGTATTTAGACGCATACGTCTTATAGCTAAACGTTATGCAGAATGCCGCGGGACAAATTCGGTGCTTCGAACATTGGCGCATTTGCTTACCAAACATTCCCGCGCGACACCAAAGCAAGCAAAAGAGCCAAGACCTAGGTGACATTGATATCAGTAATACAATATGACCAACAGAAGGAGAACTAAAACAAGAAGGGAGTTTATTAAGCAGTCTGCGATGGCAGCAGCTATGTACCCACTTTTATTTTCTTGTGGACAAAGTTCAAAATCATCCAATTCTTCTTTTAGTCCAGATGATATTAAAAAATTTAAAAATAAGTTTATAGGACAGATTATTCTGCCAGGTAATGCAGACTACGAAGTCAAGCGTTGGTCGCAAGTGTTGAACCCGTCAATCGATAAACATCCCGCGATCATCGCCTCTTGCAAAAGTGATGTGGATATTTTAAGAAGCGTTGAATTTGCCAGGCAGCATGAATTGGAGATAGCAGTGCGATCTGGCAACCATAGTAATATGGGCTGGGGTACTTGCGAAAAGGGAATGGTGATCGATCTCTCAAAAATGAAGGGTATTAAAGTTGATGCAGAAAAGAAGATGGCTATTGTTGCAGCAGGCGTCAGTGCCGAAGAGATTCTGGCGGCTACGGCTCCCTATGGCCTCGTTCCTGTATTAGGCCAATGTGGTAGTGTAGGCTCTGGCCTCGTTTTAGGAGGCGGGCTGGGCTGGTTATCAGGAAAGTATGGCGCTACATGTGATAATCTGAACTCCGCAAGAATCGTAACAGCAGAAGTTGAAATCCTAAATGCCGATGCAGTTTCCAACAAGGATTTGTTCTGGGCAATACGTGGTGGTGGTGGTAATTTTGGAATTGCCAGTACTTTCGAGTATAGGTTGCATGCCGTAGAAGAAATGCTTGGAGGTAGTTTCTTTTATTACATCAATAATGCAAGTGCTATCATCAAATTTTTTAATGAATTCATGTCTACCGCTCCGGATGAGTTGCAGGCAGATTGTTATCTCACGAGTGATACGTGTTGGGTAGAGTTTGTTTACTACGGTGACCTTGATGAGGGTGAACGCTTGCTTGATATCTTCCGCAAGTTCATTAAGCCGGAACGCGATTCAGTAAAAAGAAGACCTTTTTCTGAAGTTTATAATATGAATGATGGCGACCCATTTATTCCACCTAAGTTTAATTCATCCAAAGGCACTTATATAGAACAGATGTCAGAAGAGGTAATTGAATTAGTGTTGGATCGTCTCGCACAAGCTCCTCGCTCAGCTGCGGTATATTTTGATTTTAGTCACTACATGCATGGAGAAGTCTGTCGCGTTTTGCCTGATGCGACCGCATTTGAACTTCGTAGACCCGGTGCAGCACATCTTGCATTTTGGCTGACATGGCAGGATGCAGTCCATACGACAGCATGCATAGTATGGCACAATGAAACATTTAAAAAACTGCAAGCTTACTCTGGCGAACGGATTTATTCCAATTATATGAGCGTCCCTGGTGGATCAACAGCGCGAGCCGTCTTCGGTACCAACTTTTCACGTCTTGCTCAACTGAAGAAAAAGTATGATTCCAATAATATTTTTCATCTTAATCAAAACATCCTTCCGGGCTAAAGAAATTAATCTTAATATGACAAAGTCTCCATGGCTTGCATTACTGGCAGAGCTTATAACAACAAAATACAAATACATGGACAGAGGTTTGAGAGCACTGAGACTAAAATAAACTACCTACAATAAAGTATATAAAAAATTCCGGCTAGGTTGATGATAATTTTACAATAAAAAAAGGAGACCAGCATAAACCGATCTCCTGGTGATCAAGCAACTCCGTTAACCTTTATGTCAAAAAGAATTTTCCTATTTATAAAACGATGCCTCCCATGCCTTTTCATAATCCGGGTTAGCGGCTTCCTTCGCTTTTAATTCTTGCAGACTGCGTTGAAACAATTCTAACAAGTTTGATTTTCGAATTACCTTATCGATGTCTTCCTTCGAAAGTTCTTTTGGATATCGAACACCATCGCCAACTATCTCCCCCTGAAAATATTTCGTAGGCATCGAGAATTTACTGTTGATCGGATCTCCGTTGGGCATACCTAATAATTCTACTGAAAGTGTTGGAATCATTACAGGCGCTCCTCTGTCAAAAGCAATCTTCACATCGAGCACTAACTTGAACAATGCATTAACTCCAGCTTCGCTCATAATCTCTGTCGCACCACCAGCCATCGCTGAAAAGGGAACAACTTTTTGCAGCACTACCGTATTCTTGTAGGCGCGTTGAAATTCTGTGGTTGTGTTTTCATCCTCTTGCGCAAATGGTTTAATTGCACCGTATGCCTTGCTATCGGTTATAGTAGTGATCGGTACAAACGTGGTGTTCAGTTCTGTTTCAATTACTTTTGTGAAATCGGCATAAAGTCCTTCCAGCACATCATCCCATAGTTTGTCGGCTACTTGCGGAAACGTTGCTGTGGTCGTTGAAGTAGTGGTGGTAGTATAGGTAGTTCCGCCAGCGCTAAAGGAAGAACTTGAAGAAGTGGTTTTACCTTCCTTATAGGTTGTGCCCATAATGGTGAATGACATTACACCTGCTTTTTTTATGTGTGAAGTCGGGCGACTGTAGAAAGCGTTTGGTTTAAAGAAGTTGTAATCCATTCCTCCATTTTTAAATTTCTCTGTGCCCTTATATTTGATGCCCGCGTTTACATTAGGCTCCGTAATTACATTGGTGAGTTTTCCATCGGTACACATTATGGCTACCTGAGCAATGTCGAGTGTTCCGACAACGTCAGTTGGTTTTACAAATTCAGACCTCCATACTTCAATATAAATGTTGCTGTAGTTGGCGAGCTTATCGTTTGATGGATCGATACCTACATTTCTGAAAATGGCGGCTGGTATAATTACTTTAGAAGCAGGCGCGAAAAAACCAACCGGGTAAAGTGTGCTGATGCCCAACACCCTTGCCGTAATGCTAATCTGCATGGGAATGTTCTTATCAAAATTTTCGCCAAGCGCAAACTCAAGCGTAACGTCTTTCGAAAAATCTACTGATGGATTATTTTTTTGACCATTAACCGATACCAATGTAAAAGTTTGTGTAGGTGCCGGTATCGTAAAAGATACTTGCTGCCCATTGGCCGATTTGATCGCAATCTTTTTTGGTGCTTTAAGGTTTGGTGGCGAGAAGTCAGAGTAAATTCCAAAGTTGTCGCCATCTGTTTTTTTACCATCAACTGTAATCTCTCCATTTATTTTCATGAAGCCGGCCTTTGCTTTTTGCGTAAATGAAAACATAGTCATCGTACCGCCAGAAAGCCAATCACCAAAAAAAGTCATGTCTGCTGTCTCAACTGATTTGTCGCGCAGGTTGTACATTGTGGTGGCAGTCATTACGACTTCATCTAAATTATCAGTGGTGCCAACCATGCCAAAGGCAGATCCTCCAACAGAACCCGCAACCTTTGCTACTTTCACTAATATTTTACCCATCAGGTTGCTGCCACCTTTTGCTTTTTTCTTTGTGGTAGCAGTGGAATCACTTTGGGCAGATTCTTTTGTTTGAGTAGAGTCCTTCTTATTTCCGCCAAGTTTAAACTTGCCAAGTTGAGCATGTGAAGAAAAGGCGAGACAGATAAAAATTATAACAGGAAGAATCAGTTTTTTCATGGGAATTTTTTAGTCGTATAAACAGGGAGGTATTCTAGTGAACTGGGGTTACAAAGATTATCGATAAACTAAATTACCGATGCATTTTCTTTACGGTGTGTACTGATCCATATTGGGCACCATTTGGGGCAACTAGGTTTGCATCACGTTCAAAATGAAGTTTATTATCGGAGAGTTCAACTATGATATAGTCAAATCCAATATCATAGGAACTGGTGCTCGGATTGTAATAGTACAAAGTCAATATAACACCTCTCGATGTGCGCCATTTAAACTCGTTTTGTACTTCTATACCATTTACTAAACTCGTCTCAATCAAATCACCTTTTTCAAATTCTCCGTTACTGGTAAACTTCATGCGTGTCACTGGCAATAAGGTGTCTCTACCGAGAGGTTTTTGGAGTGGGCCAGGCGGTTGTGCCGGGTTAAAACCGTAGTCTCGTACGCGAACAGAATCAACAATCCATTCGTTACTTAAGTTTATAAGTGTTTCGTCCACATCAGTCTTGGGATCCAGCAAATCGCAGCCAGCCGCTGCCAAAAATAAAATGGGAAATGTAATAGCGAGTAAAAACTTTCTTGATGTCATAGTATTTGTGTTTTACAAGCACAAAACTGAAGAGAATATACATGGCAGGCATCGGCACTGATACGGATTCTGTATCCGTATCAATACGGATTTTAAGGAGCAATCAGTCCGTTTCGACTGGCAAATTTGTAGAGGGCAATTAAATTCCGGCAACCTGTTTTATCCATAATGTGCTTGCGATGGGTTTCCACTGTTCGTTTGCTGATGAACAGTTTTTCAGCCATCTGCTCATTGCTGTTTTCTTCGAGAATCAGTTTTAAAATTTCCAGCTCTCTCTCGGTAAGCGGGTCTTTTATAACCGATTGCTTTTCAAATTTTATTTTATCGAGCATTACCTGTAATACTTCGCGACTGTAGTGCGTGCTGTCGTTGAGTATATCCTTAATAGCATTGGCTATTTCCTGCGCACTCGATGTCTTTAGCAAAAAACCTTCGGCCTCGGTAGCGAGTGCAGCCGCTACAATCTGCCTTTCATTGTGCATGGATAAGATTAATACTTTTATGGCAGGATGTTGCTGCTTAATGCGCGTTGCCAATTCAAGTCCTGTTATGCCTGACATGGATATGTCGGTAATTACTAATTGAAAGGGTGAGTTTGATTCGATATGTTCCCATGCATCTTCACCTGAATGCACAACCGTAAATAGTGCTTGCGGAAATTTTATGCGCAGTACGGCCACTAAACCTTCTGCAAAAACTTTGTGATCGTCCGCTACTAAAATAGTTAAGGCGTTGTTCATGCAATTGCAAATTGTATGTTGATGTTGGTGCCTTTGCCCGGTTGTGTGTCAACTTCAATATTACCTTTCAGCATGGCAATGCGCGAGAAAACACTCTTCCAGCCCAGGCCTTTACTTTTGGTTATCATTTCTTTTTCGAAACCTACACCGTTATCTGAAATAGAAAGATGAAGTGCGTTGCCTTTGCCCAGTACGTTCACTTCAATCTGATTGGCTCTCGAGTGTTTTATCATATTATTAATTACTTCCTGAATAATGCGATACACCGCCACCTCGATCGGTGCTGGCAATCGTGCTTCAATTCCTTCAATCAGAAATTTTATGTTTAACAATTTTGATTCGTTGATTTTAAGAATCATATCTTCTAAAGCTTCCTTTAGCCCGAGTTCCATAAGCGCAACCGGCATGAGGTTATGCGAGATGGAACGTACCTCTTGCGTAGCCTGATCTAACACATGAATTGAGTTGTTGAGCAACTGGCCCTGCATATCATCAGCAGGAAGTGTCACTGCTGTAAGACTGAGTTTTGCCGCGGAAAGAAGTTGGCCAAGGCCATCGTGTAAATCTTTTGCCACGCGTGCACGCTCATTTTCTTCTGCTTCAATCACAGCACTGAATCGCTGCCGTTGAAGTTCTTCGTTTTCTTTTACACGATCAAACCGGAGTTTGAACTGGTTACGTTTGAATAACCAAAAGATCAATGCACCAACTAATAACACCAAAGCGATTACCCACCAAACAATGGTGCGCGAGCGCTGCAACTCCAAATCTTTGGTAAGTGTTTCATTTCGCAATTGTGCAATCTGTAGCTCCTTCTTCTCCGATTGAAAGCGCGACTCCATCTCATAAATAATTTCTGCTTTGTCTTTGTTCAGCACAGAATCCTTTATCTCCATCAAATGCTTCACATATTCAAAGGCTTTTTTGAAGTTACCTTGTTTCTGATTGAGCTGATAGGCAATCTCATAAGCATCGCGGAGTTTTTCGGTATTGTTGCTTTTGTTTGCATAGTAAAGAGAAGAGTCATTATAAAAGAAAGCCTTCTTCATATTTTGCAAATCGGAATTGACCTGAGTCAGGTTGAGATAATCTGTGGCTAAATGATAATAGTCATCCGGTTCAATAAGTGCCAGACTTTGCTGAAAGAAAGTTTCCGCTTTGGAAAACTCTCCTTTCTTACGAAGCGTATTTCCAATATTGTTGAGCGTGGAGCTTTTGTAAAAAGGATTATCAAAAGCAAGATTTCGTTCATGGTAGGCCAGGGCTTTGTCCCACTGGCGCGAATCGTCATAGCTGATAGCAATGGCATTGATCGCTCTCCACAATAATATTGGTTGTTGAGTATGCTGGCTTTCGATTAGTTTAAGACCTTCGTGCCCATACTGCAATCCTTTTTCAAAATCCAATAGATTGTTGTGATACAATAACGACAGGCTCACATAATTCTGGGCCACCATTACTGTATCGTGGGCTTTATCAAAATATCGGGCGCTTTCCAACAAGTAACGAATCGCCAAATCATTTTTGTTCGTGAATTGAGCTCTTGTGCCCACAGCCCTTAACGAATATCCAGATCCTGAGTAATTGTTGTTTTTTTGATAATAAAAAATTGCAGTATCAGTCCATTGTCTGGCAACATCAAAATCAGAAGCAAGATTAGCGGATGAAATAACGAATGCACCTTCGGCTTTGAACGGAAAATAGTTGCCTGCAAATTGAAAGGCTAAATGCCCGAGCGAATCCGCCAGGCGAGGTTTGTCAAAATTCTTTTTTGCTTCTTCTAAATAGTGATGCGCATTTAGAGTATCCTCTTTAATTTGCTGGCCTGGAGCATACGCACTCACCAATTTCACACTTAGTAAACTCATCAACACTAAAACTCCCAATCGCTTCATACAAAAGAATAGATACACTGAATGACAAGGTAGTACATTGTATTAATAGAATAATATTTATAGATGCTATGGATTTAGACTTTAGTAAAGGAAGATTTACTAAGCTCGGGACACGGGAAAATTGTAAGGTACAAGCGAGATGCTTGCACCTTTTACCTATTCATACTTTAATGTCTCAGCCGGATTGATCATGGATGCTTTAATAGCGTGATAACTTACTGTTGCCAATGCCAACAACAAACCAGCACCCATGCTGATCGCGAATGATTCCCAGCCTTGGAACCTGATTGGAAATAGAAAACTAGTGTTAGCGGGCGAAATATAATGATGCAACGAACTGAACAGTAACTGGCGCAAGCATTCGGGTTGTATTTGCATGTAAAGAGCCTCGACAACAAAAGCACTATTCTCTGTTTTTTCTAAGATCTCATTTTAAAACTTTGCTATTTTCTTTTTGAATTTTGATGGCATTCCGAATACTTTCATTGATCAGATATACAGGTATACCAATACCATACGTCTTTCCTACTTTAACGTTTAGCTCCTTTACTTTTGGAAATATCATTGCAATATTTTCAATCTCCTGAACATTGGGAATGGTAAAACCTCCATAACTATTTGAAATTACTTCTCCCTTTATATTCAAAACGGGTGAACCGCTACTGCCAGACATGCGAATTAAATTATTGCTTTGCAATTCATAAACCAGCATACTGTCTGTTGCATAGATCACGATACCTAAATGACGCAACGAAAAAATGGACCCGTCTTTTAACCTGGAAAACAATTTTACAGTATCTAAGACTCGTGCCGGGGTTGATGCTGATCTCAATGAGGAAACATTCTCTTCTGAAGGCAAATAAAACGCAGCCAGATCAAGCTTCAGTGTCATGGCACCAGGGATTGGTAAATTTTTTCCAAGCGGAAGTTGAAAACTGCTATCCTGCATACTCCAAAGCCATGCATTCTTAACTTTATCGCTGAGATCATTCCACGCATAGTACTTATCACTATCGCCAGTACCCGCCACCACATGGTGCGCAGTCAGGATCAAAGGTGGAATCGAATCATCGACTTTGAAAATGAAAAGAGTATTCATCAAAGGTCCAGTGGAATGATGGGAGGACGTTTTAAAACCCATTTTAAATAGACTATTCGCTACTGGCTTTTTCTTTTGATCACATGAAATGAAGACGATAAAGATCAGTACTACTCCAAAGGTTGATAACAATTTGAATGGTCGCATAAGTGAAGGTAACACAAAATCCTAGTTTGAAATTACCACTATTCAAGCGAAATATTTTCTATCTTATTCATACTTCAAAGTTTCCGCAGGATTGATCAACGCAGCTTTAATAGCATGATAACTCACCGTTACTAATGCCAACAACAAACCAGCACCCATACTAATCGCAAACAATTCCCAGCCTACCAGAACTTTAAATTTAAAGTCTTTTAAATACCATTTGGTAATGAACCACCACGACAGTGGTGAGGCAATGCAAAAAGCAACTATTGCCAGCCAGATAAATTGTTTGTTCAATAAAACAAAAATGGTTTTTAAGTCTGCACCCATCACTTTGCGAATACCGATTTCTTTTGTGCGGTTCACAGCATTAATTCCCGCAAGACCAAATAAACCTAAACATGAAATTAAAATAGCAAAGCCGGTTGCCAATCCCATAATGCTCATCCACCGTTCGTATGTTTCATATTGCCTCGCTACATTCTGGTCGAGAAAAGCATAGTCGAAAGGACGATCGGGATAAAGTTCCTTCCAGGCTTTTTGTATTCGCTCGATTGTGGATGGAATATTATCGGGTCGTATTTTTATTTGCATGTTTGTCAAATAACCAGCCGATTCTTTATTCATACTCAAAAGCATTGGTTCGATGGTTGTCTCAAGTGACAGAAAGTGATAATCTTTTACCACACCAATTACACGGCATCCCAAACCAATGGAGTCACTTCTCCAATTCAAATACGAGTTCAATGGGTCGGTCCATCCCATATCTTTTACTAATGCTTCATTCACCACAACCGCATTGGAATCAGAAGGAATGTTGGAATCAAAATTTCTTCCCAGCGCCATCTGCACATTTAAAGTAGGCAGGTAAAACGGATCAACTGCATAAATGTAGGCTGACTTTTGTTCATCATTAATTCGATAACCTGATCGGGACCAGCCCTGGTTAAATGAAATACTTGTTCCCGCCACACTCATCACATCCTTCTCCTGGCTTAACCGATCACGAAACTGCTGCACCGTTTTATTGGATTCTTCATTCCATCCTTTTTGTGTAGGCATTACCAATACCTGATGCTGACTATAACCCAGATCTTTCGTTGCCACAAAACGCATTTGCTTATACATGATCACCGAACTGATGATGAGAAAAGCAGAAAGTGCAAATTGCAAGACTACCAATGGTTTTGTAAAGCCGGATTGCAATTTTGAAGTGAATCCTCCCTTCAAAACCAGAGCAGGTTTAAATCGCGAAAGAAAAAGAGCAGGGTAACTTCCAGCTAGCAAGCCAACAAAAACCGAAATGCCCAAGCTCACACCGATAACAGGTAGTGAATTACTCCACGTTAATTCCATCACTTTATCGGTGAATGCATTAAATGCTGGTAAAAATAAAATAACCAAACACAAGCCAATGATCATGGAGGCCAATGCAATGATGATCGATTCAAAACTAAACTGATAAATCAGTTGGTTCTTCACTGCGCCCACTACTTTACGAATACCAACTTCCGTTCTTCTCGAAGCAGAAGTCGTAAGGGCAAGGGATATATAATTGATACAGGCGATGATTAAAATCAAAACAGCAACACCACCAAGAATAAAAGAGTATTGTGGATCACTTACTTTATCCCAGCTAATTTCTTTTTTCAAGTGCATATCGGTGAGGCGCGTAAATTGCATTTCAAAAAATTTCGCATCATCCGGAATGGCATTGATTGATTCTTTTTTCCAATCTTTATTCGCCCCCGCCATATATTTTTCTACTAGCTTATCCAGATTCACTTTAAATTTTGTGAGATCAGCATTAGGACGAAGCTGAACAAACGATGGTGTGTTGAAGTTGGTCCATTTATCTAATTGGTAAGCATAATAGGGTCTGTTTTCCTGTGGCAATAAGATCTCAAAAAAGAAACTTGAATTAGAAGGTGGTGCTTCAATAATGCCTGCTACAGTATAAGATTGCTCACCTTCACTATCAATCGATATACTCTTACCAATAGGATCTTCATTACCAAAATATTTTTCTGCAACAGCAGGAGTAATCACCACATCTGTTTTGTTTTGAAAGAGTTTATCGGCATTACCTTTCAATAATTTGAAAGAAAACATTTTGAAAAAGTCGCCATCGACATAGGTTATCTTCTCTGTAAAGATCTTGTCCTTAAATTCAAAAATACCCGTGTTATCACCTGAGAACCGTGTTGCTAATTCAACTTCAGGTAATTCATCTTTTAATGCTTGCTTCAATCCCATTTGCAACCAGGCTGATCGTTGATATGGATCATCCGACTTTTTTTGCCAGGTGTCAAACGTTACTCCTTCCATTCTGTATATCCGATCTTTATTAGAATGAAACTGATCGAAGCTTCGCTCGTCCTGAATATATAAATAGATGAGTACACAAAATGCAATGCCAATGCTCAAACCAAAAGCATTGATGAACGAATAGAACTTGCGCTTCTGAATATTTCGTGATGCTACTTTTAAATAATTACCGATCATAATGGTGCTGATTAATTCTATTGAGAACTTATTTCGTAAGATAATGGAAGGACGAAAAAAGTTGATCGTGTGAAGGACAAACTTTCTTCTTGCTTTCTTCTCACCGATTTCATTTACATCTTCTTCAAACTGTTCCAACAAATCGCCCTCAATACCTTCGTACAAACCCGGTGGGCAAAACCAGGAAAGGAATCGGATCGCGTAGTTGGGTGGTTGAATTTTATTCATAGTTCAAACTCTTCACCGGAT
>JANODK010000014.1:0-7942 GCA_031412655.1 Chryseolinea sp. | reverse complement strand
TCTATCGTCAACAAGCTGGCCTTGACTTTGTTGGATAAAGAAAAATCCACCAGAATGTCTAAACCATCAAAACGACTAACCGCTGCTCTCAATGATGATTACAGAAGTTTAGTGTTAAAATGTTAAAAGCGATTTCCCTGGAGTCCCTCCCTATAGTCAGGCACAATGGGATTCGGGCTTACGAAATATTAGCAGTGAGGATAATAGTTATTTTGTTCAGGCTCACTCGTCAACCAAAAATTTTGGAAAGAGCTGGGAATCATATGTAATGAACAACTGTCAGGATAGCACGCTGCGCGTTTTTATTTTTAATCCTGACGTGCTGCAAAAACATACCTGGGAAGAAATCAAAAGAGGGGATATGTTCTTGACCAGGATCAAGATAGACTTAGAAGCTATTAAGAAAGCTAAATGGCAAGTAGTGTATAGTGATGACCTCTCTTTTGTAGAAGATAAGTAATGTAGAAGCTAATCAGCTATTGATTAATAATCTCCAATAGTCTCTTCCAGCTGTGCAAGAGCCTTCGCCAATTCATCATCATTCGGAGCAGCACCGTGCCATTTGTGTGAGCCCATCATGTAATCAACCCCAAAGCCCATATCGGTCTTCATGAGGTTCATAACAGGCTTACCTTGTTTGGCGAGTCGCTTTGCATTTTCAAGTCCACTGACAACATCTTCCATTACGTTGCCATTGAATTCCTGAACAATCCATCCAAACGATTCCCACTTTGCTTTTAGATTTAGCAACGAAAGAATTTTATCTACAGGACCATCAATTTGTTGTCCGTTATAATCGATAGTGGCAATTACATTGTCCATTTTGTTGTGAGCGGCATACATCGCTGCTTCCCACACTTGCCCTTCTTGTTGCTCGCCATCGCCCATTAATACATATACAAAGCGATCATCACCATTCAACTTCTTTGCTTGTGCCGCGCCCAAGGCAACAGACAAACCTTGCCCAAGAGAACCCGAGGCGATACGGATACCAGGAAGATGTTCGTGTGTTGCAGGGTGACCTTGCAATCTTGAATTCAACATGCGGAATGTAGCCAGTTCTTTCGGATCGAAATAGCCAGCATGCGCTAAGGTAGAATACCAAACAGGGGAGATGTGACCATTTGAAAGGAAGCATAAATCCTCACCTGCTCCGCTCATAGAGAATTTGGTATCATGCTTCATAATTTTGAAATAAAGCGCCACAAAGTATTCCGTACAACCCAATGATCCACCCGGATGCCCTGATTGACAGGCATGCACCATACGTACAATGTCCCTTCTGATCTGGCTTGCGGTTTTTTTAAGTTGTTCGGTCGTAGCAGTTTGGCTCATTTGAATTCAAAATTTGATCGCGAATATAGTATGTAATTTCAGTTAATGTAAGCCAGAAAGCAGTTTGCCATAAAAAAAGCCATCTCAATTGAGGTGGCTCTAAATCCTTTTCGCTAATGAGATATTATTTCAACGATTTGATAAGATCTTCATTCATCATTTGGTAGTCGCGGTTCCCGGCTTTTTTAGCTGATTCTAATGAAGCAGTCGCAGTAGCTTTCGATCCAGCTTTGTCGCCTAAAGCTTTTTGGATCTTCGCTTTTTGGTGGAGTACCCAGAATGCATCAGGGTTTTCTTTGGCAGCCTCATTGATCCAGGTAAGTGCCTTGTTCAAGTCTTTTCCATTTTCTAAATAATAAACAGCCGCAGAGAAGTAATTGTCAGGATCTACTTTTGTGCTGGCCTCGATCGAGCTCATTACTTTAGCCTCATAATCTACACCAACAGTGAATTTCACAGACGTGTTTTCCCATGCAATTTGAACTTTTGCGCTTTTGCTGTCGTCAGCGATGTCACCAATAGAAATAGTTAAAGTTTCAACTTTCTCTGTGAGTTTATCTGCCTTTACTTTGAAGTTTGCAGCTTCTTTGGTTGCGTCATACTTTCCTGTGTTTCCTCCTAAACTAATGTCTTTGTATAAAGAGATAGTCCACTCGGTAGCACCTGGCCATGAGAAGATAAGATATTCACCTTTGGGTACAGCAACGCCTTCTACCTTCACATCATCAGAAAAAGTAATTTTTGTTCCGTAGTTGGCACCGGTTCTCCAGATTTTTCCGAATGGAACAACTGCTGCAGCGTCAGTACCAAAGATTTTTCTTCCCTTCGCACGTGGGCGAGAATAATCAATTTTAACATCGGTTAAACCAACGACAGTTGAAACCGAACCAGCCGGGCTTGGCTGAGGAGTAGTTACCTGTGCATTTGCAAACACGCTTACAAAAGCCAGTGATAAAATAAATAAGGATTTCTTCATGGTGGTATGTTGATTTTAAGTTGTTTAATTTTCGGTTGGCAAATGTAACGATTCCATCGAATTGATATTCTTAATGAGTTGTTAATAAATAGCAAAGTCTTGAGGCTGACACCTGAATTTTATCTGGATAAAAATGTTGTAAAAATTGCCCGTTCTCTGTTGGGGAAAGTTCTTTTCACGAAGATTGATCGCCTTGTTACAGCAGGACGAATTGTCGAAACGGAAGCGTACTCATGGAAAGAGCGAGGCTGCCATGCCTATAAAGGAAAGACTGCCCGCAATGCGGTTATGTATAACGAGGGCGGTGTGGCGTATGTGTACTTATGTTATGGGATACATCACCTTTTTAACATCGTTACTAATTATGAAGGTATTGCTGATGCCGTTCTCATTCGGGCATTGGAACCTGTAGTTGGTATTGAAATAATGAAGGAACGCAGGGGAAAAATTTCAAACGAATTTCAACTCACCTCTGGTCCGGGCAAGTTGTCTGAAGCTTTGGGTATTGATAGAAACCTGAATGGTAAATCCCTTTTTCAGAGCGAAGTTTGGTTAGAAGATGATGGAGCGTCTCTACCCAACAATAAGATCATAACAAGTAAACGAATTGGTATTGATTATGCCGGTGAAGATGCATTGCTTCCCTGGAGGTTTACCATAAAAGATAACGTGTGGATCAGCAAGTAGACTTGAGTAATGAGTACTGAGTCTTGAGATGAAGTACTGGAAACTCGAAAATAAATTTAGTTGTAGATTTTAACCTTTATAGGATTGAATGAAATACAGGATTTTATATTTGCAATTTGCTAACCACCTTTTCATGAAGTTTGTCTTTGCCCTAGTGTTTACATTATCGTTGTCCACACTTTCTGCCCAACGCTTAACCAACGCTTCGCTTCAACTTGTCAATATTGCTTACGATGAACTCAATCCAATTTTAAGTCCTGATGGAAGAACTTTATATGTTACAGTAGCAAATCATCCTCAAAATATAGGAGGTAAGAAAGACCTTGGAGATATTTGGTTTTCAAGGTTAACCGAAACCAATCAATGGTCTGCTTTAATTCACGGAGGCAATCAATTAAATGACAAAGCTTTTAATGGCGTGGCCGGATTCTCATCTGACGGAAGTGAGATGTATTTGCTCAGTCATTACGATGCATCGGGTATAGCTCGAACACAAGGAATTGCGGTTTCCCGAAATACTGGAGGAGGTTGGTCAGGACCTCAGAATATTCCTATTCCGTATTTTCAAAATAAATCATCCCTATTGAGTGGAAGTCTTTCGTATGATCAAAACGTTTTTGTGTATTCAGCCGATACCTATGGAACGAAAGGTGTAGATGATCTTTATGTCACTCTAAAAGGTAGTGATGGGCAATGGGGAGAACCAAAAAATTTAGGTTCAACAGTGAATACCTCTTTTCAGGAATTAAGTCCTTCGCTTAGTGCGGATGGAAAGACGCTTTACTTTTCCAGCAATGGAAGAAAAGGTAATGGAAGCTTTGATGTTTACTTTACTACACGTCTGGATGAGAGTTGGTCAAACTGGTCGGCTCCGGTGAATATGGGGTCAAATGTTAATACAGAAGGTCGTGAGTTATTCTATCGTACTTACCCTGATCTAGGACTATCAATCTTTACAACAACCAAGAATAGCGATGGGTATGGTGACGTGAAGATCAATAGCCCTGCTGAGCCATTTGCCCAAGACACCACGGCAACTGTTGTTAAAAACACTCCGGATACAGTGGTGAAGATAGTAGAGATTGTGCGAGAACCGGGAGCGGATAAAATGGTTAGGGTTTATGGCCGTGTTAAAGATGTTAAGACGGGAGAATCAATTAACTCTACAATCACTTTTTCAGCGTCTACTCCTAAATATGTCTTTTCAAATGCCTCCACAGGGTATGAGGTTAAGGTTTCTTCTATAAACAAATACATTTTAAAAATTGAATCAAGCGGATACGTAAGTGCATTGGAGAATCTGGACATTCATACCTACGAAATGAAAGACCTTGAATTGAATTTTGCGCTTCAGCCCGTTGCTATTGGTACAACGGTGAATATGAAGAACGTTCTTTTTGAACAGGGAAAAACAACGCTACTAACCGACTCTTATCCTGAACTTGATCTCGTAGTCTCTTTCTTAAAATCAAATCCGAAAGTTAAAATTGAATTGGAAGGGTATACAGATAATCGAGGAATACCCGCACAAAATGTGAAGCTATCACAAGCGCGGGTTGATAAAGTAAAGAGCTATTTAGTATCGAAGGGTGTTGATAAAAAAAGAATTGCTGGCAAAGGATATGGCGGTGCAAATCCGATTGCCAGCAATGATAATGAGGAAACTCGTCAGCTCAACAGGCGAGTGGAATTTACGATTAAGAAGCTCTAAACCGTTCTCAATAATTTTAACTGATCTTTAAGTTCTTTTAAATGATCAGCTGCTTCTTTTAATTTACCCTGAAACTCTTCTTTCATCTTATCGGCATTCTTTGATTTGCCAAAGAACTCGAGGTTGTTATTCCAAACCGCAATGTCGTTTTCAACTTTGCTGATCTTTTTGCGAATGGCCTGCTCGCGATGATAGATCTTTTGCTCTGCCATCGGATCGTTACGCAAATCACTCAGCTCGTTCGTCAACACTAATTTACCTTTCTCGTCTTCGTTCAAAGAAGAGATGGAACGAATGAATGTGTCTACTGCTTTCTGATGACGTTCACGAATGGCATTAATATTATTGCGTGGTACAAAACCAATTGCATTAAATTTGTTTTGTAAGGTATGCAGAATGTCAGGTGTTGCTGTGCCTGCAGCAATGTGACTTTCAAACTCAGCGCAAACCGCTTCTTTCAATTTAAGATTTTCAACTTGTTCATTCTCAGCTTTGCCTTTTTGCAAGCGCATTTGCTCGAAGAAGTGATCGCATGAATCTTTAAACTCTTTGAACACCTTATCACGCATCTTCTCCGGAACAGGACCAATGTCTTTCCACTTTTGTTGAAGACCTTTCAATTCATTTGATGCCTTATCCCATTCCTGACTTTCTTTCAATTCAGAAGCACGCTTCACTAATTCGTTTTTCAACTGAAGGTTGTGATCGCGCTCTTCATCCAGTTTTTTGAAGAAGATGTTTTTATTGTTGAAGAATAATTTGAAAGCAGTCCAGAATTTTTTGTTTACTTCTTTTGCTTTTGAGCGCGGTATACCACCAATAGCCTCCCATCGTTTTTGTAGATCCAAAACCTCTTTCGATTTCAGATTCCATTCTTTAATACGATCTGATGTGTAAGTAGCAAAGACTTGAACTTCTTCGCTCAACTTCAACTTGTGCTCCATGTTAACATGAAGTTCTTGTTGCAAAGTGTGCACGAAAGCATCACGTTTTGCATATACGGTGTCCGAAGCAGCTTTGAAACGTTTCCAAATAACTTCTTTATCTTCGATTGGAACAGGACCTAAGTGCTTGAACTCATGATGCAACTCATTCAACTCACGAATGGCGTCATTAATATTTTCCACATCAATAAGTTTTTCAGCTCGAACACAAAGTTCAATTTTGGCTTCAAGATTTCTTCTTCTGTCAAGTTCCTTTAGTTCGAAATAGATACTTTGATTGTCGTAGAAACGATCTAGCAAAGCGTGGTAGTTAGCCCACAATGTTTTGGCTTCAGGTCCGGGAACCGGTCCTATCGATTTCCACTCGCGTTGCAGTTCTTTGAACTTATCAAATTGATTGTTCGTGTCATTCGAATCAGATAAAACGCGTAGTGACTCAAGAAGATGTTCTTTTTTCTTGAGGTTCTCTGATTTTTTTTCCTCCAGTTGTTTGATGAATTGATTCTTACGATCGCGAATCAGTTTAAGATTAGCATCGAAAATTATATCGAACTCATCGCCTTTGTATTCGAAGTCTTCAGCAGTTCCGCCATTTGCAACAAAGCGTGTTAATGCTTCCGCTCTTTCTTTGCCCCGGATATCATCAAACAAAGGCTTGATCTTTTTAATGATGGTATCGGTACGTTTGAAATTATCGTCTTTTGAAATCTCTTTGATCAAGTCAGCAAATTGCTCCTTTGAATAGTGTGAATAATCTTCATCGCTTTCCACAAGCAAATCTTCAACGGCCACCGCCACATCCACATGATCGATCAAATCGGATTCTGTATGCAATGCATTGCCATGGTTGTTCACCTGCCCCTCTTGTACGTGCTCCTGCTCTGTTGTATTCTCTCTTTCCATTTCCATGATCAATACTCGTTACTACGCGTTTCGTAAAGTTACTTAAAATTGCTCAATTCAATCTTGGGTCTTTCGGATAGTTAGCATACACGGAAAAACGTCCACCCATGTTCTCTAATGCCTTTTTCCAAATCGCGTCAGGTTCCAGATCAAATAATAATTCATCCGTCACAAAGTCACACACAATCCACGTGTTCTCTTCCAATTCCGTTTCCAATTGGCCGGGAGACCACCCACTATATCCGAGGAAAAAACGAATATCGGATGAGGCTAATTGTGATGATTGAAGTTTCTCCATTAAGCTTTCGAAATCTCCACCCCAATTAATCCCATCCAGAATAGTGACGGCATTTTCGATGGCTGTGTTTCTATGGATGAAGTGAAGCGTGTCTTGCTGCACCGGTCCACCTACATAGACAAGTCCATCTACCATATTAAGATCGTCCATCATTTCAGCCACCTTCGCAATGGAGGGCTTGTTTATGATAAATCCAAAAGAACCCTCTTCATTATGCTCGCACAACAACACAACTGTCCGCTCGAAATTCGGATCGGCCAAAAAAGGCTCCGAGATTAGCAGCCTTCCTTTTTCGGGTTTGATTCGGTTAGTGTATTTAAAAAATTCCATGTTTGGCCAGCAATTGCGAATCCAATAGGAGGATTCCAACCCTCAATAAAATACTTCGCCACCATCTCTGCAAATTTTATTTCTTTGCTGAAAATTTATCACCAATCTGCAACCGTATGCACAAACTGGAAGATTTACGTAAGGAATATTCAAAGGCGGATTTGGATGTTAAGGATGTTATGAAAGACCCGATTGAACAGTTTGAAAAATGGTTTCTGGAAGCTGTTGAATCGAAAGTTCCCGAGGCGAATGCAATGAATTTAGCGACCGTTAATTCAGAAGGGAAACCCACATCGCGAATTGTATTATTGAAAGGTATAGAGGATCGCAAGTTTACATTCTACACCAACTACCAGAGTCAGAAGGGAAGGGAGTTGGAAGAAAACCCCGCGTGTGCGCTAACATTCTTTTGGCCAGAGCTTGAGCGACAAGTTCGAATTGAAGGAAATGCTTTGCGCGTTGATGAGAAAAAATCAGTAGAATATTTTCAAAGTAGACCAAGAGGCTCACAAGTTGGAGCGTGGTCGTCACCACAAAGTTCAGTGATTGATTCGCGTGAGATATTAGACGAACGTGCGAAAAAAATTGAAGAGAAGTTCGAGGGACTTTCTGTTTTACCCAAGCCAAATCAATGGGGAGGTTTTGAAATTGATCCGATGATGATCGAATTCTGGCAAGGAAGACCAAGCCGTTTACACGACCGAATTCAGTTTGTTAAGGTTGAAGGTGAATGGAAAATACAACGACTTGCCCCGTAG
>JANODK010000013.1:0-28118 GCA_031412655.1 Chryseolinea sp. | reverse complement strand
ATTTAAAATCTTTGAACATAGCTAAATCGCCTTTGCGGGAACACCCACCAGTGTTACATTATTTGCGGAGTCAGCGATCACAACAGCACCCGCTCCTACTTTGCACTCCTTACCAATGGTAATGTTTTGTAAAATTCTTGCGCCTGAACCGATAAGTGTTGATTCTCCAATCGTAACATTTCCTGAAATGCTGCATCCCGGCATCAGTGTACTAAAGCTACCAATCCGAACATCGTGCCCGATGGTACATGCCAGGTTAATAATTACAAATTCCTCTAGTCGGACATTTGTCGTAAAGATACTTCCGGCTGTTATGATACTGCCTCTACCAAACTGATTGGTAACATCATCTCCCAAAAAATTATGGGGATGTTTCAACACAGGAAAATCTATATTGTTATTCTTGATATCAGCCACTATTTTTTTTCTTAATATAGGTTCTGCTATTGTTACAACCACTGACAGCTTTTCTCCGATTTGATTCAATTCTGATAAGCCTCCTAAAATTCTGAGACCATCCACTTCAGTTCCTTTGGGTAGTCCATCATCAAAAAAACCAATGATGTTCCAATTGTTCCGCACTTGATTGATCTGCCTGATCATGAGTGCCGTTTCACGACCAAATCCACCAGCACCAAAAATCGCAATGTTATTGGCCATGGTTTCCTGTAAATTTTTCTTCTAAAAGAGAAGTGTCTTTCTTAAATGACATGAGTAGAACAATGGTTTTGAACAGGATCTTTAAGTCAAATGTGAACGATACATTTTGAACGTATTCCAAATCAAACTTAAATTTCTCCTGCCAAGATACTGAATTGCGCCCATTCACCTGAGCCCAGCCCGTGATTCCTGGCAACACATCGTGACGCTTTTTTTGTTCCTGTGAAAAGAGCTTTAGATATTCTACTGGTAGTGGTCGTGGACCAATCAGAGACATGTCGCCATTCAAAACATGGAAGAGTTGAGGCAACTCATCCAGTGAAGTGAATCGCAAGAAACTACCCCATGCGAATTTTCGTTCGGCCAGCGTGCCCTTACTTTTTAGTGTTCTGAATTTATAAAGTGTAAAGGTCTTTCCATTCCTCCCGATTCGTTCTTGTGAAAAAAATAATGGACGTTCAGCTATAAGAAAGAATAGTAAACTGATGAGAATAAAGAGCCATGAAAAAACGAAGATAAAAACGAGTGCAAAAATAATATCCAGTGGTCTCTTCAGAAATCGCGCGTACACAGAAATGAATTAAGCTTTTCTAAAGATAGAAAAAATGGTTTGCAGTATAATTTTAAGATCAAGGAAAAAGGATTGTTCACGAATGTATTTAAGATTAATCGTCAACTTTTGAGGCATAATTTCCTGAATGTAAAAATAGATGGGATCTTCCTTCCCTTCCAGCATTTCATTTTCATTTCGAAAAGCAATGGAGGCAAAATCCGTGATGCCCGGCCTTACACTCAACACCTGTTGTTGCTCAATGGAATACAGGTCGGTGAACTTTTTCAGTTCGGGTCGGGGGCCAACCAGGCTCATACTTCCGTTTAACACATTGATGAGTTGTGGCAATTCATCGAGTTTATATTTCCGAAGGTAAAAGCCAAGGGTCGTAATGCGCGGATCGCGGGCACCCACGGTAATGGCCGTTAGCTTATCGGCAAGTACATGCATGGTGCGAAATTTAAAAAGCCGGAAATGAATCTTGTTCTTTCCGATTCTTTCCTGCAGATAAAATACAGGGCCTGAAGAATCAACTTTTATCAAGATTCCAATCACAATAAAAAATGGCAAAAGAAATACCAATCCAATAAGCGAAACTAAAAAATCAAAGGATCGCTTAGCCATGCACAATAGTTTGATAGCTCTCGGCTACAGCCTTTACAATGTATTCAATCTTCTCAGCATTGAGTTCCGGATAAATCGGCAGCGAAATCTCGCGCGAATAGTTATCGAATGCAACCGGATATTCGCTCATCATAAAACCCCGCTCTTTAAACACGGTGAGCATCGGTAAGGGTTGAAAGTGAACATTAACAGATACTTCTCGCTTCGCGATTTCCTCCATGATCCGATCACGCTGCATCTCTGTAATGCCTTTTATCCGAAGCGCATACAAATGATAGGATGAAGTCTGATGATCCGTATTCTGCGGTGGTAACTGTACCCAATCATAAATGCCAAAGCTTTTTGTATAGGCATTGAATACTCTTTGTCTTTCCGGAAGAATGAGCGATTGATATTTTCTAAACTGTGCCAACCCGATAGCAGCGCAAATATCCGGCATGTTCATTTTAAAACCGGGATAGACAATGTCGTACCTCCACCCTGCTCCTTGTGTCTTTGCCAGCGCATCCTTGGTCTGACCATTCAGTGACCAGAGTTTGAGTTGCTTGTAAATTTCCAGATGATTGAAAGAATCCTTTGGGAGATTAATGCATATCGCTCCGCCTTCTGCTGTCGTCACATTTTTCACGGCATGAAAAGAGAAGACTATAAAATCTCCCCACTGACCGATGGGCTTTTGATGATAGGTAGCACCAATCGAATGTGCCGCATCCGACAGAATAAGAATTCTACCCAGCTTCTTTTGAATGTCCTTCGCAGCATGAAATTGTTTTTTGATCTGCTCCTCATTCACCAATTCGTAAAGGCGTTGATAGTCACAGGGCCATCCGGCTATATCTACCGGAATAATCGCCTTTGTTTTTTCTGTGATTTTTTTTCGAATCGCATCAATACTGATATTGAAATCATCTTTTATATCCACCATTACAGGTGTTGCGCCAAGATGCATCACCACCAGCGCTGTAGCAGCATAGGTGTAAGCAGGAATAATGACTTCATCGCCCCGACCGATACCATACCAATGCAGCATCAGCATAAGTCCGGAAGTGGCAGAACTACAACAGGCAACCTGTTCTACTCCAACGCTTTCCGCCACTATCTTTTCTAACGCCAGTACCTTTGGACCCGAAGTTATCCAGCCGCTGTTCAGCGTGTCGAGAACTTCTTGCTTTACATCATCATCAATGTAGGGCGGAGAGAACGGAATTTGCATGGTTAAAGTTTGCGCTAAAGTATGTATACGAGTTTCGAGTTACAAGTTTCGAGTTTGAGGTTCACGGTTTCGAGTTCAAGGTTTCGAGTTCAAGGTTTCGAGTTCAAGGTTTCGAGTTCAAGGTTTCGAGTTCAAAGTTTCGAGTTCAAAGTTGCGTGTTCAAGGTTCCAACTTCAGGGTTTCAGGTTGATAATTTCATAGGATAAAGCCGAAGGATAGTGCTTCGAGACTGGTTTGTGTCTGGGTGCGTGAAGTATGTACAATCTTCTTTGGTGGATCGGCTTTGAACCTGATTACTTGATGGTCAATTGTATCGGCACCAAAGGTGACTTTAACATCGGAGCGGCCGGCTGCTTTCAGTAAGTCTTCGATATAGGTTTTACCTTCGGCTTCCGCTTGCAGGAGTATACGATTCGCAGCAGCCAGGTTACGGACGGTGTCCATGCGTTCCTTCAGTATCTCACTCAAATAAACCGCTACTTCAGGATAAAGATCTTTGCCGAAGTGTAGCTGAAATTGGTGTGTTTGACGAATCACCATATGATCCATTTTATATTGCGGTGCATTCAAATGGGCACGCGGCAATATCACTTGCTTGATTGAATCATGATGATATACGACTTCAATATCTTTTAAATTCAGATACGCAGTGATCTCTACCGGTATTTGAACAATCGCCCGGATGGATTTTGACGGATTGTTTTTCTTGTGCAAGAAGAACAAATCCTGATAAACATGTTTTACCAGATGCAATTCTTTAATGGATAAGATCTGCTCGAGGCGAAGCGGCTGACTCAGCGCGACTTGCTTATTACGTCCATAATAAAAGCCACCAATGAAGGCAGCGATTACGATGGTTAAGGCGAGGATGGGGATGAGGGGTTTCATTTTGATAAAGTTTCGAGTTCCGTGTTTAGAGTTTAAAGTTTGAGGCTGAGTTGAAATAAAAAACCTCTGCAGGACCTGGTCCGCAGAGGTTTTTACTGGATTGCGGAGGGCATCACTTCCTGATTTTATTTGTGAGCTCAAGCGACTTTAGTAATGCATATTGTGCACTGGATGGACCGAAGATGGCACGCACATATTTCTTCACTGCTTGTGCGGTTTTGATCATCGATGTTTCCTTGCTGTACATCACTTCATCTCGCTCAATGATGGCCTTACTCCAAAGTGCGCGTGCATTGCTCACGTTACTGTTTAGCTGGTTGAGCTCTTGTACCTTTTCTTCCAACCCTACGGCACTGAATACTTTCTCGCGGGGCTGATAGGATGGTTCCGTGCTCACTGCCTTCACCAATTTGGAAAATGCATCTGCTTTGCTGACAAACGCCAACTGCAATTGAGATCGCTTCACTGGTGGATTCGCGGTCTGTCCCTCAGAAGGTAGTGGTAGTCGATTTTTAGGAGATCTCCCCTTAATCTGATGTGCAAACATGCGCACATCCTCCACCTTTTCTGGCTTTGCACCTGACGCTTCCAGTGTTCGAAGAATACTGGAAACCAAATTCAATAACTGATCGAACGTTTGCTTTCGCTGGTTCACTTCGTTGTCGAAATTCGTCTTGGCAATCTTTACTTGTTCGATAGCCAACTGCGTTTCGTTTAATGTGTTTACCAACGCATCCATTTGAAGGTTTGGGCGACCGGGATTGTACTTACCTTCATACCCGTTGCAGAAGCCAATGAGCCTGGCAAAGGCTTCTGTGTTTTTGACATGTGTCATACTGTTTTTGTTTATGTGATGTATATACAACGGTATGACTACCTTCCTTTGTTTTACAATTTTGATCTTTTTTGAAAACTATATTTATAACAGATTCGGCAACGGAAACTACGCTGGCACGTTTCGATGCGCTCTGATTTTAACAACGGCTGTTTTGTCGTTTAGTGCATTAAAAATTCTACGAAAGTTAAGACTCGATTGAACACCTCTGGTGACAGTATTAATCCTTCCGGTTTTACTTTTTAAACCTACATATTGTGCGATTGACTGAAGATTCAACGGTCTGATTTCGGGGTTTGAGTATGCGGCTTATGAATACAAAAAATCTTTAGCATAACTGCGAAGTGTGCTCACTCGAAGCTGCTCGTATGAAGGGCAACATTGCTCGGTATGGGTACCGGCAAGTACTCGTATGCCTGGTAGTATTACTCGGTATGGGGTCTGGTAACTACTCGTATGCGTGGTAGTATTGCTCGGTATGGGTACTGGTAACTACTCGTATGCCTGGTAGTATTGCTTGGGATGGGGTCTGGCAAGTACTCGTATGCGTGGTAGTATTGCTCGGTATGGGGTCTGGTAAGTACTCGTATGCGTGGTAGTATTGCTCGGTATGCTCACGGTAGGTATTTGGATGTTGTTGAGTGATAAAATTGGGTGGAAGACCTCACCCTCGGTCCCTCTCCGGGGGGAGAGGGATGCCATAACTTTGAGAGTTTGCCGCAATGTTAGCGGCAAGCAACAAATTCGCCCAACCGACCAAAATTTTACACAAAATCTGAGACATATTTTTCATTACCTTTGATAAATTTCCGTACGACAATGTTAACGTTAAACACCATATTGAAAGAATTGAAAGACGTTCCGGTCAATAGACTTGAGGAACTTTATCAATTTGTCCATTCGCTGACACCTAAGAACAAACAAACAGAGGGTTTGAGGAAGAAAATTATCTCTTTTGGCGGAGCGTTTAGTGACATGAGTAACAAGGACTACTCGGACTTTCTTAACCAGACAAAGAAAGCAAGAGCAAAGCTTTTCGACCGCGATATTGATCTATGAAACCATCTCTATTAGACACAGATATTCTTTCTGAATTTTTACGAGGCAATCCGAAAGTTATTATCAAAGTTGATGAACACTTGAAAGAGTATGGTTTTATAAGCTTAAGCATCATTACCTACTATGAAATCCTTAATGGACTTTTATACAAAGACGCAAGAAAGCAAATAGTCAGATTTGAAGAGTTTGTAGAGTTAAACAAAGTAATTCCGCTGACTTTACGTATGGCAAAAACGGCCGCAGCAATTCAAGCTGACCTAAGAAAAAAAGGAACTGAAATTGGACACACAGACACTTTAATTGCTGGTATTGCAATGACGAGTGAACTTCAACTGGTCACAAATAACACTGACCATTTTAAGAGAATCAAAGGGCTTGAAATTACAAACTGGACAAAGTAGTAGGAGAAGTTGCCAGCCGCTAATCGAGTAGACGGCCTCACCGGGTTTTTCACCGATGAGGTGCGCCTCGCACACCACGTAGCGTACGAGCCTCGTACTACGCGGTTCGCTAAACATAACGCAATCGCTTTTTACACCGATTACGGCTTTGTTCTACTTTAACGTAAGGCTAGTAAACTCGAAGCTTTGCCTCCTTACAACAGCATTTGGAACAAACTTAACGTTCGGTCCTTCATTGACGTGTGAGTCCTCCGTAGTGCTTACGGCTCGTACTATCAACTACTATAACCTCTGTTGACTTCTCTCATGCCAACTCGTGACACAGAGACCTCCCCAGGTAAGAGCCTATTCCTACGTCCGATGCCTGCGGTATCTACTGACAGAAGTTTGTTGGTCAGGGACGTTGTGAAGATGTGCTCACTCATCCACTTCCATCATTCTCGGTATACAGTTTCTGTTCGTCAGTACCGGAGTTTGTAGTCTCGCTGCCCTGCCCGTCCGATCAGGCGGGCTTCAGTGCTTGCTTCACAGCAAACCACCTTGCGACTTACCAATTGGCTTCATCAACTCGCCAGCAAGAGACTTTCACTTTCTGGAATATTCAAGGTGTCTTCTATACCTTTGCCCATGCTGGGCGCACACAAAGTGCATAATCAATGGCGGGGTTCAGTGTAAATTTGTAGTTTAGTTTTCAAATTACATTTGGTGGCGTGGGACTGTGAAGCGCTTCGAACACCCGCCACTGCTTATGCACAAACATTAATGGGCTTTTGAATTACAATGTATTAGTCTTTCAGGATTAGAAAGAGTGCAGTTGAGGTGGGGTGGTGATTTTTAAAGGGGATCGTTTCTGAATTGTGCAAGACCTCACCCTCGATCCCTCTCCGGGGGGAGAGGGATGCCATAACTTTGAGAGTTTGCCATACTGGTATGGGAGATTTTTTGAATTAGAATTCCATTCTTATCTGGCTAAAACTACTGAAAAATATATTCGCCATTGTGAACAGAAATTTTGGCCGTTAGACACTATTGCTTCTTCAAAAAACAGGATTGGTTTGTCGTATTCATGACCATGAGGCTTCTTTTTACAATCAACTCAAGCGCTTCTCCATAGAGGTTGATTTCGGAGTACTGTTTGTAATAATCCATCCGTTCCGCTGATAGGATTTTATAGCTTGACTATTATGTGACTTTACAGTGAGTATCATTTTTTTAACTCCTTTTTGCAGGGATATTTTCTCGAACTCGTGAAGCAATGCGGAACCATAGCCCTTTCCTTGAAAAGAAGGATGAACACCAATAACTACCAACCCCACGTACGGTTCTTTTGGAACAGGCGCACTTCGAACTTCCTCTTTTCTGAACTTGTTTCTTAGTCGTGTCACGATATTTCGAGTGAGTAAAGCATAACGTGAAATAAAGTCTCTATGCAACAAAAGCCATGGACGAACGATCAATGCTTTGATCGCATCACTAAAAGTATGTTGAATTAAACTACTGGCCGAACCGTGAGCCAGTGTTCCATCCACCAGTATTCCTCCGGCATACCCCACAACCTGATGGTTCTCTTCTAAAAAGAAAAGGAACGCCTTGTCCGTTGACAAGTACCAACTAAATATTTTTGACAAGTACTGAATACCCATTTTAGAAGTCAATGCATCCGGAAACGCTTTTGCATGACACTTCGCAATCGGAACCAAATGCTTTTCTTCCGCAGCTATAATGGTTGCCATCTAATGATTTCGTTTACCTAGACCCAAAAAAAAACCAACACCATAACTAATGTGTAACGTTGGAAATACTGTACACATAAACAATCTCGTACCTATCCTCATGTTACTTGAAAAAGCGACATACAGAATTAACAGTATGTAAAGAAAAAGCGGAACCAACGATAAAACACCAACATATTGCCATAAAAACAGAATCCACGTCAGGTATAACACAAAGCATGTTGGAACGATGTGCCTGAGGCGTATTCCCGATTTTACTTTTCGCAAGACCAACGGTTTAAAAAGACCGTATTGAAAATATTGTGTGCTTAATCCCTTTAACGTTTCTCTGACATAATAAACACATTTCATTTCAGGCACCATCAATATCCTATAACCAGCCGCATTCATACGGTAGTGCAATTCATCATCCTGATTTCGAATTAATTGCTTATCCATTATACCAATCGCATCAAAAATTTCACGCTTATACATAGCAAAGGCTACACTATCGACATACTGCTTCTTCGAGTCCGTACGAAACTCAGTATCCCCTACTCCCATCTTCGAACTCATCGCATAGGCAATTGCCTTCCCTTTTTCTGATTTACCTTTTTGAATCAGGGGGCCACCTACTACATCACATTCATTTGCATCCAGATACTGCTTGCCGGTTTTTAAAAAATCGTTGGGGTATTCGGCATGTGCTCCAATAAAAGCAAGATATTTTCCCTTTGTATGCGGATAGGCAGCATTAAATGCAAAATTTGCATAACGGTCCGGATTGTTGATCAGATGAATTCCAGCATATTGCGTTTGCCATTCTTCAATTTTTTCAAGGGTGCCATCAGTCGACCCGCCATCGATCAGAAAAAATTCAATGGAGCTGGATTGGTTTTCATGAATTAACCCGGCCAGCAAGGCATCGATATGATTCCGTTCATTTAGAACGGGAATGAGAACACTGATATCGATTGGTGAATCGTTCATAATCCAATTCCTTATCGCTTTACATTTGAGATTACTGCCTTAAATTTTCCATTTGCTCCTTTGGGAATGGACTCCATCTCATTGAACGCAACGCTTACCTTACCCAATTGACTCTGAAGCCTGCTGGTTATCGATACCTTATCTTGTTCCGACAGTTTTTCAATCGGGACAACATTGACAACAAAATCATCAACTGCCTGTTGAACAAGTTGCGCCTCGACCACACTCTTCAAGTTTATAAAGACTCCGTGAAACCGGACCATCTCACGACCATCCTGCCCCACTACAACATCTTCCATACGACCTACAATTTCTTTCACCACAGGCATTTGTCGGCCGCACTTATTCTTCTGATCGGAAGCCAACGAAATATAGTCTCCAATCTTATACCGAATAAGAGGCTGATCATAATTTAAAAAACCAGTACAAACCACTTCGCCCGATTCACCAAAATCTACCGGGTTGCCATCCCTATCCAGTACTTCAATAATTCCTACATCCGGACTAATCAAAAGCTGACCGAATTCATTTTCGGAAATTAACCCACAATTTTCTACACCACTCCAACCATCATATGTTTTACAGCCATACACTTTTCTAAACGTATCCCGCATTTCCATTGTCAACTTCTCACTTGATGTAACCACTGCCTTCATTTTTGGAGCTTCAAGTCCCTGCTCCAGAATAAAGCGGGCCAAAAAATAATTACTCATCGCGTAGCCAGTCATGTATTCACTCTTATACTTGATGATTCCTTCGAGATAATTTTTTGAGGTCTCACGCGATATATGATAGGCCGATAAATACAATTGCTTTTCAAAATAGTTATATCTATAAAATGGTGCTTTTGCAATGCCCTCCGGAACCACTCTTCGGCCTCCAATAATTGCTCTTGGTGTAAGTCGATTAATACCTGCCCAATTCCTTACGCGACTTTCATACGCACCATGCAATCGTTGATGAAATGCATGCGAGTATAAAATACTCGTTGGCGTTCCTGTACTTCCACTACTTTCAAAGAAGCTCCCCCCCTTCTCCAGCTTGCCGGCCAGCAAAGTAGTTCTGCCATTTCTTTTTAAATCTGCTTTTTCCAGCAAGGGTAATTTTCTGAGGTCCTGTATAGAAAATCTTGATAAATCTGCTTTTGAATGGCCTATCGAAGAAAATGTATCCCGATAGTAGGGAACCGTTTGAAAAGCATGAACAAGGAGTTTTTGCAATTGAGCGGTTTGGTAATCGAACCATCTCTGCTGATCCCAGTGTTCCCGCTGTTTAAATGCAGCAAGTTCATTCTCAAATACCCCTCCATATCGTCTGTTTTTCCATGCGTATCCATAAGCCGATATGGCCATATTCTGGATTGAAACCGGGAGTTTAGGATAAATATTTGACTGCCAAAAACTCATCTCTTCTTTTTAAACTGGTTAATCGTCAAGAGCCATTGTGCCTGAATAATCGGCCATGAAAATGTTTCGCTCTTATGCCGGGCTGCTTCCGTCAGTTGTCTTCCAACCTGCGGTTGAAGAATTACTTCCTTAATTCGATCTGCCATAGATTTCGAATCATTACTATCGACCAGATAAGCATCCACTCGATCCCGAAGAAGAAATGGAATACCGCCCACATTCGTGGAGATCACCACCAATCCGAGCGACATACCTTCCATAACGCTTACGGGCATATTATCAGCCGTGGATGTGTTAATAAAAAAATCATGTTCTGCTGATAGGCCAATCCATTCTTCTTTGGAAAGGTAGCCTGTGAAGTTGATCCTGTCTTCTACTCCTAACTCCCTGGCCATTTGCTTTGATCGCTCCATCGATCCATCCTTATCTGAGCCAACCATGGTAAGCGATGCTTCTGGAAATTGATCGGCAAGTAATTTTATCGCCTGGATTGCCATATACGGATTATAAATTTCATGAAACGCGCGAACCCACAGTAATCGGGGTTTAAATAGCGTTCGGTTTCCAAAGGGATAGTCCTCTAATGAAATAAAATTAGGAATGTTGATTACCGTATACTGGTTTTGCTCAAAAATCTGTTTCAAAAAAAGAGAGGGTGATATATTAGCAGCAGCGTGATTAAAAACTTGCCGGGATAAGCGAGGGGTTTGTTTTAATCGGGTTTCAAATAAGCCACCGTGTAACACTGGCAAATACGGTATATTAAACAAGCGGCACATCATCGAAAGAATGTAGCAATACCAGAATGCCGTGGTACTAAAGGTATCTATCATTACTAAAGAGCATTGACTGCGATAGCGCACCACTGCCATCATCATCTGGACTAATCTGCCTACCTGACTTTTCTGATCGGAGTAAGCCTTGATGTTGATATGTTTGCTAAGCCGGGGCACGATCAACTCCATAAGAGCCGGAGATTTTCCGTGGCGAGAAAGCATGTTGCCGAGATACAAAATCATTTTTGAAGCCGATTTAGCGAAGGAACAATTTGAATAAAAGCCAACTCATATTCCCTGTGCCCTAAGTAAAATGCACTTTAATTTCTTCAAGCATCTCTTTATTTGATCTTGTTTTAAGATCCTTTTTAAAGGTTTGAGCAATATTCATAGCTGCCACCACTCTTCTTTTACTCGCCTTTGGATCCAAGAATTCGGTGTACTTTAACCAAAAAAGTAAAACCCTGGCCAAAAACAATGCGATCATCCTGAGATACCTTCCCGAAAATTTGTTGATTAGACTTTCTGATAACATATATGCACTGCTTGACCCTCCACCTGAGATCACTTCGTCTTTAACCAGCGCACACAATTGAAATAATAATCTCAACCCGCCTGGCGTAAATCTATAGAAGTCATACGGTTGACCGTGATAGGGGAAACAGAATGGCACTTCCGTGTGAATGAACCCGTCCATTTTTGTAACCCTGCTTATCTCCTTTGCCACCACCCATGGCTTCAACGTATGCTCTAACACCTGAGAAGAATACACCAGTTGAAAAGTATTGTCTTTGAATGGGATATTATGTGCGTCAAAAACAACATCTACACCAAACTGGTTATGGACATCCGAATTAATTACAAGCGTGTCTTTAAATTTACTTCTATAGAATTCACACTTATCTCCAGATCCAATAATTAACACCGGTCCTTCACCCGCACGTTCTCTTAGCCATTCAAATCTTTTTTCTTCTCTGAAATCATGCGCCAGCTTCGGCAGATTTTGCCGAACAAGGTTCTTGAAAATACTTTTATCTCTGAAGTCAGAGTTTTGAGTTTTCTTTACATCGTTCACTATGTCCGCTACACTAAATAGACTTTCCTGTTCATTAAAAATAACAGGTGCACCGTTTAGTATCGGATACTCTATCCCTTGAAAACTGACATGCTTATCACTAATCGTCTCTACACCCGATTTGCCAATCGGATCTGACAAATACTTATAAAAAAAATCGGAAATGTTTTTGTCTATCATAAAAGTAAAATAAGGTAATGGGTTAAACTGGCTCCAATTTTCGGATGATTATCTATTATCCACCCCTCTCAATATTCTCTAACGTCAGGAATTCAGATACACTGTACATTTAATTCTTAAGCGCCCTTTCATAAACGGACAGACAATCTTTGAAGTATTTGTCTTCCGAGTAGTACTTTAAGAACACTTGATTCATTCTTGTTTTGAGATCTTCCTTTATCCCCCCTTCATTTTCCTTTAACAGACTCGTGATTGATGAGATCCACTCCTCCAAATTAAACGTACTGATGATCATTTCAGGAAGTTCATTTTGTATTTGTTCCACCACCCTACCCGTTTTAAACGTTACAAACGGAATAGCGTGGCCCAAATATTCAATTAAAACCAACGGGCCAGATTCACTCTTAGCCGTATGGATTGCCAGTGAATATTTTTGGATAATCGCCTGCACATTATAACAGTCATGAATCAACTTCACTTTTTCATCCAATTGATATTGACTAATCATGCTGAGAATCTTCTTGTAATATTCCTTGTCGTTAATCTGACCCACTATATCCAGTCTAACGTCATTACCTTTTTCATTAAAAGCCTTCATCAATTCTAACGCGAATTCAATATTTTTAGCAGGCCTTATATTTGCCACCATCAAAATAGAATGCTGTTTAACATTGCTTCTGATCGTACGATTATTTTTAATCTGGACGATGTTGGATAACAAAAAAGTTTGCTCCCGCGGCAACCCCACTTTATTAACCGCCCATTCGATTAGATCCTGACTCACCGCTGCATACGTTACCTTTTTTAAAATAAACTTCGAAAATTTAGGAACTGCCGGATCGATCACAATGCTTCCATAATGATCGTGCGATACAATTTTCGTTTTAAACCCAAATAGCAACTTGGCCAGAAAAACATATCTCAAATCATATCGCATATGGATGTGAACAATATCGTATCTATTTACAATACGACTGAGTTGATACAATTTCAGTGGGTTATATTTCCATTTTCTATTTAACGTGTACACTTTAATTCCTGGCAGCAACTCATCAGCGTATTTACCAGGAGTTAAAATAGTCAATACATCAATTTTATATTTTTTTTGATGAAATATATTACAAATGGTAACCAAAACACGTTCTGCTCCTCCGATGTTTAACGTATCTATAAGATGTAGTATCGTCATCTAGTCCGAATCAGGAAACACTGCTGCTTACTGAATTTTGTTTTCTATTCGAATTATTTAAATAAAATTTTGCGCTGGGACGACTAGCGACTGCAATTAATAGAATCATAGATTGTAACGCCAGTTTCAGACCGTTGTGAAATGTAGATGCTAAAAATACCGTAAAAAGAACCATCGCGATCTGCCGATAAAAGCCCTTCCTTCTATTCAGTTGAAGCATTGAAACAATAAAAAATAACAACCAGAGAATGCCACCCATGAATCCATGTTCTGCAAATGATCTGATTATTTCATTATGTGCGCCTGACACAAATCCCAAATATTTGGTTTTTTTAACTTCAAAATAATAGTTGGCAGTGCCTACACCCGTAACCGGGTTTTCGTTAAACATATCCCAACCATACACAACCAATAGGTCCCTACTGGAGGCTCCATCCTGGGTATACCTTTCTATAATTTTACCTTCTGTAACATCCGCAACAAACCCTATACCCCAATACATCACAATGGCTAATGGGATCACCAGAAAAATATATTTTTTTTGCTTCTGCAAGAAAAAGCTAACCACAATCATTACTCCAAGCATGTATAATCCGCCTCTCGAAAAGGTCAAAATCATCACCAAAATAATCACCGCGGAGAGGAAAAAGTAAATTAGTCTGGGAATTCCTTTTGAAATAAACGAGCCATATAAACCCGCAAATGCTCCGATAGCCAAGTAAAAACTAATTTGAACTGGTCCCATTCCTCCACTGGTTTCAAAGTTGGAGGCATCCGTCCATTGAATATTACCCTTGATATACACTACGCTAATGATTGCTGACAATAACAATGCAGACGTAAAAATCACCTCCAGGAAATACTCTGTTTCAAATCTCTCAAAACTTAATTTACTGCCCATGTATAAAAATGACAACATCGCTGCGGTTTGTGTAAGAACTCCGGTGGTGTACCTTAATTCTATCAATCGTGTGGAGTTCAGTAACTCCACAAAGAAAAATATGCTAAAATAAACCAGACCTACATATTGATATTTTGTATTACCACTTTTGAAAAGCAACGTGTACAGCGCAATGAATATTATGAAATACTGCAGGGTGAGGTAAGGAGCTGATAATAGATACGTTCTTGAATAGGGCTCCAGATAGGAAGCGAGTATAAATAAAGCGATAAACCGTACTGGTCTGTTGTTGAGGTAACTCATTAAAGCAAACAGCAGAATGGCAAAATAACCCCCAAGGACAATCAAATCTGGTATTACTTTTAACCCAATTCCAAAGCCAATCGCAATTGCTAAAATGTAGTATGTAATATTCTGGTTCTTCAATCCCCTATCGTGTTATTCCCAGCCCATTACAATGGTAGAAAATTTCTTTTCCCCACGCCTCCAATGTATTTTCCTTTGCATAATCTCTTCCCTTTTTTATCAGCTCAATCATCTCAGAAGTATTTTGCATTAATGCATGAATATGTTCTATTAGCTCGTCCTGGCTTTTAAATACTCTTCCTCTTTCTTTGTCGCCCACAATGCTCCTGGATAAATTAACATCGCTGATGATCGGAATAACGCCATGAAAAAAGCCTTCAACGGGTACCTTTCCAAATCCCTCGTGAATTGGTGATTGAATTATAAGATCCGCCTTTCTATAATACTGCCTTAACAGGTGTTGCTTGATATTCCCTAAAAAAATTACATTTTCCTGAAGATTATTCTGGTCAACATAATTTTGATATGTATTCAAGTTTTCACCGTCACCTGCAACCCACAAAACAAAATTAACATTCAACCTTTTGAGTTTGGTCATTGCTTCAAGAATAAAGATCTGATTCTTATTCTCTGTGAGTGATCCTACGGTAATTAAATTGATCCTTTTGGTAAATACTTTTTGATTCGCCAGCTCCTTTAGTCTACTTTCAACCTGCACGGTCTCCATATTCCAATCCTCCATACTATAGGACGGACTGATCGTATTGTGAATATTCTTCCTGTCGGATGACAAGCTGCCATATACAAATACAGGACCTGTAAAATATTTTGACAAATACTTCCGCTGAAGGGCGTACGTAAAGGGTTCATTCTTATATCCACTCCATGTACCCGTGAATGTAGAAAATTTCTTTTTTCTAAAGAGACTACTCACTGCAAAGCCAGGAATGCTTATGTTATTCGGTGCTCTGAGATATAGTAAATCAGTCCGGTTGCAAAGTTTCATTATTTTGTAAATCCAAATCGGAAGAACACAGGCTATTTTTATTTTGCTGGTGATTGAATTACCACCCGCCAGCGGAATTGGGATGAATTCTATATTCTTGCTTTCATAAACTGAAATCGCAGAATGATTATCGTTACTCTTTACAACCGGTGCGCAAATGTAAACTTTCCCAAAATAAGTAGCTAAATGGTCCATTTGCTTAACGAAGACATGAACTTTACTGCCGATCACGCCATTGCTATTCCGGATATGAATGCAATCTGAAATAATACCCAAAACCATTTTACTTCTTTGCGGACTTAAGAGGTCTACTGAATTTTTGTCCAAATTATTTTTATGAACCGAGCTTTAGATGCTCGGATTACGATTGGTATTTCTATTTTCTAAAGAAAGATATTCAATCTGATCTCCTTTGCGAAGCATCTTATTCGCCTTATGGTATGCACGCGCTACCTGAATCAGCAATTTGGGTAACAGAATTATACTGATCAGGAGACTTAATGATATCATGAATTTACTTGACTTGTGATGGAATTTCACGTTTGACATCGCAACTCCCAGTATCACACCTTCTCTCACAAAATCCTTCGGAAAATACTTTTTATAAAAATAGACAACACTGGGTATGGGTTTAGGGGCAAACCATTTTTTAGGTCTAAAACCATCCCAGCTTCCCATGTCCCTCAATCCCCCGCTTGAAACCTTTAGGTGCAAGCGTTTGGCGTTGGGGTTGGATACACTTCTAATACCAGACATATATGCCCGTAGTCCAAATTCGCCATCTCCCATTCGTTGTTTATTAAATTGCAAATCGAATAATCCGATCTGTTCAAATACGGATCGTCTTACCATTGCATTTCCGGAATCAAACTGGTCGGCCCATCGAAAATAAGAATAACTTTCGGGTACTTTTGCGCCAACTTTACTAATCGAAACTCCAGCGGAAATTTGTGCTCCAAAAAAGTCCAGGCATTTCAAGTGGTGAGTAATCCAATCCGGTTCAACTCTTGAATCATCGTCAAAAAATAAAAGAAATTCTGAATCGGTGAATTTGACTGCTCTGTTCCGGGCGGTCCACAGTAGTTTTTCTTGTTGGTGTATTATTTCAATTTTTAATTTAAATTTTTCATAAAATGACGCATCAAAATTGTCACTCTGATCAATTACGATAACATCAAAATTGTTAAATTCCTGTTTCTCAAGATCAGACAATACGTCTTTCAGATACTCGTATCGGTTGAGGGTTGGAATAATAACACTTACTTTAACACCCGCTTTTACAAGGTTGGATTCAAATTTTTTATACGCTTCAAATTGTAATGGATTGCTATATAAATCCACGTACTCTATGTGTTGCGTTTCACGATAGGCTTTGAACTCTCTAAAAGGATTTTTAAACGCTAAAAGTCTTCTCAAGAAAACATACTTGGCCCATTGTGGTTTCCAATGTTTTCGGATAAAAATATATTGATCTTTTAACGTTAAGGGCGCTTGAAAATCGTCAGTAAATTGTTTCAATCCTTTAAGATCAATGGTATTCATTCCCCCCTTCCACCAATAGCGATATCCCATATCCAAATATCGGGCCCTATCCGTTTCATAATTACGGTCTAAGCACAAGCTATCCTCTTCTATCTGATTTGCTTTAGGATGGTGTATAAACGTTGGGAATACATCCGCATTGGGCAACAGGTTATAATACCAAATAGGCTGTATATATTTTACGATTGGAAACATCATTGTTTTACTGATATTCAAAGCCGTTATTACTTTGGTAATTCTTTAAATAACCTACCACCCTCTATTTGCTAGACAAAAAAATCAGTTCGCGGATATTCAGCATATTATGTAACCGATATCGTGTTGAGTTCAGCTCATCGATTCGTTTTTCCATATCAATTATCTCAACCTTAAATCCGGCATCATTCAATCGATTAACTACATCTAATCCATAAATCCTTAAATGGTCGTATTGACCAAAGTGCATGATACGATCCCGCTCATCCGTAATGGCTGTATTTTCATACGTTGCATGCTTTTCTGACGGCCACATGGGCACTAATACAATGGCGATGCCACCTGGCTTCAAAATACGGTGCATTTCCCGCATGGCCTTTTTATCATCCGGAATATGCTCCAATACATGCGAGCAAATAATGATGTCAAACTGGTTATCCGGTAAATCAATGGATTGAATATCCAGATAATAATCTGCGGAAGCGTTGCGATCGTATTGACTCGTCTTATAATCTACTCCTTCTCGTTTCACTAACCGATCAGCAATAGGCTTCTCTGGCGAGAAATGAAGAACACGAACGGCTTGCTTCTCTTTTAAATATTCTTCCAAAAATAACCATACATGGCGATGTCGCGTGAGTGAACCACAGGATGGACACTTCTCATTCGCACGTTTCGCATAGAGACCGGCAGGTAAAAATGATTTTGCATGATAACTACAAATCGGGCAGGTATACGTATTCCCGCTATACCGAATGCGGGTTAAAATGGATTTTATTTTTTTCTTAAACATTCAGTATGTAATTATACTCCCTCAAAAAAATATCAAGCTGACGTTCGATCTTAAAATTTTCAAGAATAGTACGATGCCCATTTTGTCCAATCTTTTCACGCAACGCGGCGTTTTGTATTAGCAACATTATTTTGTCGGCCAACTTCTTTGCATCATAGGTGTTGATCAACAGTCCGTTTTCCATGTCAGTGATCAATTCTTCCATTCCCCCAGCACCCGTAGAAACAACCGGAATCTGCATCGCCATCGCTTCCAGTACTGCATTACTGATGCCCTCACTTAAACTAGGTAATAAAAAGATATCACACGATTCCAATCGGGCTTTTACTTCCACACTGGAAAGTTTACCCATAAAATGCACATGACTTGCAATTCCCAAATCGTTTGCCATGAAAATTAATTTTTCCAATTCTATTCCTCCACCAATAATCTCATATCGAAATGGAATTCCATGTGCCTTCAATTCATGCATGGCCAACAAGGCATATTCAAACCCCTTCTTCCAATGCAACCTGCCCGTGCTGCAAATCAGAATTGGTTCACCGAGTTGCAATTTCCTCTGGTCAGCACGTTGAAATCGCTCAGTTTGAATAGCAGGGCGATTAACAAACGCTTTTTTCCTGTCTAACTGATAGAGGGTTGCACAGGTATTTAGCATATCGTCAGAAACACAATGAACACGATCAACTTTCTCGAATAGCGCTTTTAACTCAGTGGCGCGCTTTTTATCAAAGAGCGGCCGAATTTGTTCTGCAGCTCCTCTGCAACTTATTATAACCTTACCCTTGACCCCGATCGATATCAGATCAAGATACGAAACAGCAAGCCCGGAATACTCGAAATGTATAATATCATAATCTTCACTAAGGGTAAGCCATTGCAAATAGGTTCTTGCACGTGCTTTCCAATTTCCTGATTTTTTTATTGCGCGTAAAACCTTGAGAGAAGCATCTAGTTTGAAAACGACTTTAATGTATAGTCTAACATTAAATAGATCGCGACTTGTAAACGCATTCAGAATTTTAATTCCTTTGACGTCATTCCATTGGTCCTTATACGCGGACAAATCATTTTTAATACTATGGGTAATGACAGTAATGTCAAAACCTTCCTTTACCAGTCCTTTTACTTTATTAAAAATAAACGTTTCCGATAAGACCGGAAAGCTATTCACCACTATTGCAATGCGTGCTTTCATTCGTTATCGCTCAACATGTTTACCATACCAGGATGATAACGAGTACAGCGACCAGATGATCCAACTCCAATTTTTGCGTTGCTCACAATGCTCCTTCAATAACTGTTCAAGTTGTGGCCTATTAAAATGCACCTGGAGTGCCTTGGGCATATCCAATATCTTTTCATAAAAATCCTTTTTCATGGTGGTGCGAATCCACTCGTCTATCGGGACAACAAAGCCTTTTTTTGGCAATGCTGCAAGTTCATCACCTACCTGTTTGCGAATAATTTTTCGTAAGGGAATTTTACCTTCTCCCGGATGGAAACAATCGGTAAAAGAGTAACTAGCAGCAGCACGAATCATATTGTTGCTCAACAGCGGAACCCGTACTTCTAAACTATGAAACATACTCGCCCTGTCAACCTTAATCAATATCCTTTGAAGGTGAAGATCGAATTCCATTTTTCGCATCAGGTGCATTAAGCCCTCAACATCCTTTAGCTTGCTTTCTAAAGCTTGAGCACCTTTTAAAAAATACGCATCAGCAACCTGCGGATCGTTTAGAATTTTTGCCTTCCAAAACTGTGAACCGGAAACCGTAAGCTGACTATAATACATCTCTGAAAATGATTTGTATTTTAATAATACCAAGGGTAGATCTTTCTTTCCCGCTATACGGTTTTTAAAAAAACTATAGAGTAAGCCACCCCTGCCCTTCAACCGCTCGTGGGTAAATCGACTTGATTTTAATGTGCGTGGATACCCCCAAAACAATTCATCGCCTCCATCCCCTGATAGTGCAACGGTAACGCGCTCCTTGGTAAAACCAGAAAGCAAAAGAGTTGGCAAGGAAGAATAATCAGAAAAAGGCTCCGAATAGGCCGCAACATTATCCGTAATTAAATGCTGTAAATCCTGCTCGTGAAAAACACGACCAAAATGATCGGTCTTAAAAATTTCACTATACGTTTTGGCATATTGACTCTCATCAAATTCAGGATCAGTACTTCCAATATTGAACGTCTTAAGGTCCTTCACTTCATTCTTGGCATAATACGTTACCAAGGTTGAATCGATTCCACCCGACATAAATGTACCCAGCGGTACATCACTAATAAGTTGGCTCTTTACGGATTGTGAAATGGTCGTTTCTAAATCAGCAACGCCATTTGAATTCTCTATCGGAAATTCAAAGTAAGGTGTTACGGTAAGGCCGGTTGGTGTATAGGTGGCGTAGTGACCATGCGGCAATAAAAAGGTGTTTTCGAAAAATCCTTCTCCCTCTGGTACATACCCTAAATCAATAAAGTGCGACAGTGCCCTTGAACTTATAGGATTGTTACGCACGGCCGGATCCTTGACAATATGGTTGTATTGTGACGAGAACACCAGCCGATTATGTGATAACCCATAGTATAGTGGTTTTACGCCTGGTCGATCACGTGCTAAAATGAGCTCACATTTTTTAATATCATAAAACGCAAAAGCAAAAATGCCATCGACTCGGTTGAGCACGGCTGATACTCCATATTCAATTAATGCATACAACAAAACTTCCGTATCTGAAGTAGTTTTAAATTCAAATTTAGTGGATAGTTCATTTCGGATCGATGCGGTATTGTACAACTCACCATTGTACACCAATACATAGTTGCCGTCTTCCGAAAACATCGGTTGACTGGCCCTTGGGTTTACGTCCTGAATGGCCAACCGTCTGAACCCAAAAACCACATTTGTATGATCCGACCAAAACCCTTCCTGATCAGGACCTCTCCTTACCATCGTAGAATTAAAATCCTTAACTAACGAACAATCCTGGTCAATGATTTTCCCAAACGAACAGATGCCTGCTATTCCGCACATTTTTGTGTTACTATATTGTTAATCCTGGATTTCACAAAGCTTAACATAACGCTTTCCGACTTGCGATTCTCTTTTAACATTAACGTTTAATATCAGAAGCATACATTGCTCCGGCTGCACCTATCTATCTAAGGCACCCATACATATCTGTCTATAGCTTTCAACTATTCTGGGCCAAGTATACTTCGCTTTTACTTTGTTATATCCATTTAACCCCATCGTTTCAGCAAGAGACTTATCAGTAATTAGCGTAATGATTTTGCTCGCTAATTCGGAGCGATTTGCCTGGGCTACAATAAAACCATCTTTGTTTTCTGATATTAAACTTTTTATCTGCTCTATATCACAGCCTATGACCGGCTTTTTACACGACCATGCCTCTACATACGAAATACCAAAAGATTCAGAACTTGATACGGAGACAAAAATATCAATGGCACTGAAGAGCTTCACTTTTTCTGTTTCATCAAAAGAGTTGATATGAATGACTCTCCTTTTTCGTTCTTCTGGAAGTGCATTGATTATTTCGGTAATTTTTAAAGTAAAATCAGTTTTGCTTCCTGCTATTAATAAAAATGCATCAGGAACTTTATTCCAAACCTCGCGCATTGCATAAAGAAGGGAGTCTATTCCCTTAAAACTTGCCTGTCTGCCAATATATCCTATTAAAGGGGCTCGATTAATATTATACTTTTGACGAATACCAGAACCATCTGCATTTTCAAATAATTCAATATCCACACCACATCCCAGGCTAAATATTTTCCTTTCATCAACACCCTGGGAGATCAGTACGCTTTTCTCATAATCGGTATTTGCTATGTATGCAAAAGACCTCTTAATAGCTTTAAGTATAACTTTTGGAATTTCTAATTTATCTTTATTTTCAAAATGAAACGCACCAAAATAAACAAAGGGTATTGAGTTTCGCTTTAGTAATGGGTAAAGCATGTGTGTATACATGCTTGAGGTGCCAATGATCACATCTGAGTCTAATGACATCATTGCCTTAAACATAGACCTGGAAATCGGTCCATTTCTCATAATATTCAGTACGTCTGTCGAATACAAATTCGTTTTCTTTCCTAATTTAATGAACGGTGTAAAAATCTTTGCATGAAAACGAATGAAAGGAAAACGCTTTACCACTACCCCATTGATAACCTCACTCTTAAGAACAATAGGATTAACGTTTGGCTTATGAGGGCTCTCTATCGCATCGGTAGTCAGAACAGTTACCTCATCGCCATACTCTGCCACTAGTCTCTCTGCTACTTTTTGTATAACGAATTGACTCCCTCCATAAGATGGATAATAATTTTGAACGCAAAATGTTATTTTCATTAACTATTTACTGACTTTTTTTAATCCTTAATGAATCCATTTTGCTTAACGCCTTTCCAAAAATTCCTTCAGTTGCATCGCCACCCGATCCGATGACTTTCCATCTGTATAGGTAATTATATTATCCAGTATTTTTCTTCTTGAATTAGCCTTATCCCGTGGGCTATTAAGGGATTCAGAAATCATTTGAATCAACTCTTCCTTTGAATTGGCTAATGACAACCCTCCCGTTTCTATTATCGATAAAAAGTGTTCCTGCATGTACATCTGCTTTAATTTTCTCGACCCTACTTTATCCCGATCATAAGCCGGTCCAATTTGAGGTTTATCAAAAGCGCATCCATCAACCGTCATAGTTGAACACACATTTACATGAACTGCTGAATACTTCAAACTTGAAACCAGTTTGTCAATATCTTTATCCGTGATATTGGCATACTTTAACTGCTCCTTTCCAGACCACGACTCATCATAAAACAGAAAATCATGTTCTCCGATAGCATTTTTCCATCTCTCAATTTTGTCTATGGGATGACACCGGAAAAGAATTTGAAGATTAGCTGGTAAGTCTCCACGCAATTTCGCTTCCACAATATCCTTCAGAAAGTTTGGCTCATTTGGAAAAAGTGTCGCTGGCCCTCCAGCATAAAGCAATACAGGATGGTGTGGATCTAAACCGAATAGCGCGCACCATTTTTCCAGTGGCATAACATTCTTATCAGAAAAATAGAAATCAAACTGTGGTGCACCCGTAACGATTACTTTGGATTGTTCTATTGTTTCCGGATAAATTCTTGAAACTTCCTGTGCATTATATTTATTCCACACCAGATACTGATCATAAATCACGGGTATCCAACCACGCTTTGTCAAATTGTCAAATGATAGAATCGCTGTTGAACAGGGTATCTTATTTTCCTTTGCAATTCTTGAAAGTAATTCTTCTTGTGTATGAAACGGAGTAAGGGTAAAAAACGCATCCGGTTTCCATGACCTATAGAGCAACCGGAGTTCAGCGATATTGCTATGCTGTTGGAGCATGTTTCGTTCGGTATCAAAAAGATTATTTACCTGACGCTTCGAAAGAATATGCCGAAGGTTTAGTAGTTCTTTTATCTTTCTCTTTGCTACTTTAATTTTAGGAAGCCGATGATCTAAATATCTTCGCTGAATGCCTTTGCCAGGTGACTTTAACCTGCTCCAATCAAACCATAAATCAATCAACTTCCTAACGCCCAAATATGCCGCATCATACCTGCATTCTGGCATAACATGGCACTCAAATCCTCTTTCTTTAAGTTCGTTTAAAAGAGTAGGCTCATCCCATGTAAATACAAAAACCGGTTGTGCAAACTTTTGTATTTGTTCAGCAAGACCTGTCCTGAAAAGATAACGAACAGAGAAATTGATACTTACAGGAATTAATACTCTATGCTTTGTAGTGCTCATATCAAGAATCGAAATCTAAAATTATTAATGAATGCTTATTACGAATTGAAGACTTCTGGAAAAGTAAATTAAAGTGTGAAATATGTTGTCATTACAATACTGCAGGAGAGTGCTTACTGCCCGTGCCCGATTGGACGAAGGTTTTTTATTTTATTTCTTAAAGGTCTTTCAAAGTATATATAGATCAAAGATGATAATGCGATTAAAATAAAAAGTCTAATTAGAAATGAACTTGTAAAGTCAAATTCTTTATGCAAACCAAAATATTTTTTCATTCGATAATCGGAAAAAATTGTCCAAACTGGATTTTGTAATATGTATATACTAAAGCTTATCTCTCCCAAGAAAATAAATCCCTTGCCACTAATTGCTTTAGTAATTATGTCTTTGCTTAAGGAAAGGTAAAGTATTAAAGGAACAAATATTATGGCAAGAAAGCCATTATGGAACATCAACCCCATCCGAAATTTAAATAGTAAAATTAGCGATGCGATAAGAAGTAAAATAATAGGTAGATAGTTTCTTTGATCATTGATTTGTTTCTTCATAAATATTAACCCTGCAAGATTTCCTACCAAAAATTCATTCAAATGCATAATCGGATGATAGGAAATATTTTTAAAAGTATAAAAAGGTAATTCTAGAAATCCATAAGCATTAAGATGAAATATAATTTGACTAACTAACCAAAACGAAATAATCCAAATGGCATTCATTTCTAATTTTAGTTTTGGATATATTCGATTTATTAAGAAAGGAAAAGTAACGTAAAAGAATAATTCAACAGATAAAGACCAACCTGGGCCATTGATTGTCAATGCTTTGTTAGGAGCCCAAGATTGAATCATCAATACGTTCAGAAATAGATCTGAAATATTTATGTTTTGAAATAAACCAATGGCAAGTTTGAGAAAAATGGCTAACAAATAAACAGGGTATATTCTAGCCAATCTGTTTTTAATGTACTCTCCAAAGTTTACACTTGATTTATTTTCATAGGCAACAATCATTACAAATCCTGATAAAATAAAAAAATAGCTTACACATACATTTCCTTGTTGAAATATGAATGAAACATACTTGTTGTTAAATAAGAAACTACCTTTTCCATAATGGAAAATAACAACTGAAATAGCAGCAAGAAATCTTGTAAATGTTAGTTGTTCTACTCTCAAAATAAATGTTGTGTTTTCAAGTAAAATTCTGACTCACTCTTTATTTGAACTATTCATTCATGAAAAGAAACTTTTAATCGAGTCGCATACCTTGATTACCTGATCCTGTGACATACCCGGCCAAAGCGGAAGACTCAGCGATGTATTTGCCAATTCTTCTGCTATCGGGAAATCACCGTTATCGTAGCCAAGATCTGAATATGCTTTTTGCAAATGAGGGGGTATCGGATAATGAATTAGCGTACCAATTCCATCCTGCTCGAGGTGAGCTTGCAAAGCATCACGTTCGGTTGTGCGGATAACAAAAAGATGAAAAACGTGTGTTGCCCGTGACTTGGTAAAGGGCAGAATCACTTGGTGAACAGAAGCCAAAGCTTCTTTATACCAATTTGCAATTTGCTGACGTTGCGCATTCCATTCCTTCAGGTATTTGAGTTTCACGGAAAGAACCGCTGCCTGACATTCATCCAGGCACATGTTAAATCCAATAACATCGTGATGATCCTTTACTTCAGAACCATAGTTGCGGAAGGCTCTGGCCTTTTTGTCTAACACGGGATCATTCGTAGTAATGGCACCCGCATCTCCCAAGGCACCCAGATTTTTACTTGGGTAGAAGCTGGTGGCGTTCATATCACCAAAACTTCCAGTCAATATACCATCAAATGCAGAACCTTGTGCCTGCGCATTATCTTCAATCACAAACAGCGAATGTTTCTTTGCGATTTGCATAATCGCCTTCATATTACACGACTGCCCATATAAATGCACCGGAATAATACATTTCGTCTGAGCGGTTATAGCAGCCTCGATGCGGGTAGGATTAATTGTATAACTATCTTTTTCGGGTTCTACAAAAACAGGTTTAGCACCGACATTCGAAACAGCCAGTGCGGTAGTGATGCATGTATTCGATGGAACAACTACCTCATCACCCTTGCCTACTTCCAGTGATTTTAATGCAATGTGAAGAGCATCCAATCCATTGCTCACGCCAACACAATGCTTTACTGAATTGAATTTCGAATAGCTATTCTCAAATTCATCCACCTTCTTCCCCAGAATAAACCAATTATTACCATACACTTCTTCGACAGCTTTCATTATTTCAGCTTTCAGCCGATGATGTGTTATAGCAAAATTTAAAAAAGGAATGGCCATCTAAATTACTCCTTTCAGGATAAATACTTCCCCACTATACAGAGAACCTTCTCCGGAGTTTTGTCAATAGCTTTTGCAAACGTCCCTTAATTTGGAAGTTGTTTTCCCAATTAATATCATCACTTAAACAATTCATATAAAAGTATGGTGCACTTTCAAGTAAAGCCTTTAAGGCTGTTGTTTTATGCGATGTTTGGAGGTAGTGACTAAATTTAAGTATGTGTGTTCTGAAAAGAAACTTCTTTAATAAAGAGCGATATTTTTGACTCACGGGCAGTTTGCGTAGGTGTTCTGCCAACCCAATTCTGCTGTTAAAAAAATCAGATTTTTTGAGGGTGTTGTTCATGCCTTGATTATGCACCCTGTAAACGCCCATTGACTCATTCAAAAAATATCCTTTGCCCAGAAGGGTGCAGCAACATTCAAGGGGCCAATCACCTACAACAGCAAGTTTTGAAATAAAATCAAGTGGTATTTGCTTTATAACGTCTGCCCTGAAGACCATGCTTAAAGTAGCTCCATGCTTACCTTGCAATGAATCCGCAAAGCCAAATGAATAACTCTCATGAACCGCTTGATTGGCTAATGTTAAAGGGGTATTTTCCATGCCCAATACATCTACCCTGTGATAGGCTACCCTATACTCCAAATTTCCCTCCAAAAAATCAACTTGCTTTTGTAATTTATAAGGATCCGTCCAATAATCATCCCCTTCAAGAATTGCAACATACTTGCCTCTTAATTTTGGCAAACAATATTCGAAGGCATTTCTAAATGCACCTACGTTTACATTATGGTAAATAGGAAATAACTTAGCAGGATAAAGTAATTGAAACTCGGCTATTATCGATCTGGTATTGTCCGTTGAACAATCCTCTCCAATAACTATTTCAAATTCAAAATTAACTATTTGCGAAAATACAGTCTCTAAAGCCTGACGGATGTACTTTTCATGATTATATGTAATCATCCAAACACTAACTAGGGGAGCATCCATTCAATCAAATCTTAACCATAACACCATGACCATTCAAATTATGGATAAAGAGCCCGCCATGTGGATTTAGGTTATTACAAAGTTTAGTCACACCCTCACATCCCCAAAAACCATAATCATCAAAAATAACCACACCGCCTTTTATCATTTTAGGCCATACGTATTCAAAAATATCAGCTGCCGACTGAAAGGTATCAACATCAATATGACACAGTTTTAACGATGCTGAATCATCCAATCGAATATCATCGGGAAATATTCCAGTCAATAATTTTACACTTGAAACGCCTACTTCGGCTAGTAAAGATTTCACGATATCCTCCGAAGTATCCTTATGCTCGCCACCTTTATAAATAGTATCTTGATCAGTTGCTTTTACAACACCCGAAAACGTATCAGCGAGGTAAACAACTCCAGTTGAATAAAGATTATTTGCCTTTGCCATAAGGGCCCCGGTACCTCCTTTCCAAACACCCACTTCCAAAATATCTCCGGTTAAATTTCGGTTTCTTTTAATAAGGCTCCATAATTCATAACATCTGTATTGATCTACCAACGTATTGGCCTTAATTAATTCATACGTGGCCAAAAAATCATCATCATCTAACCATGGGGAATAAGAGGCATACGGAATTATCAGTTCAT
>JANODK010000012.1:0-4395 GCA_031412655.1 Chryseolinea sp. | reverse complement strand
TGTATGCCGATAAAATTACAGAGTCGATGCAATTGGCGATTGATGAAACCAATCGCAGTAGGCAAAAACAAATTGATTACAATCTGGCAAATGGCATAACACCAAAAACCATTCTTAAATCAATGGAATCTATTCTGGGTCAAACCAAAGTGGCCGACTCCAAGAAGTCAACAAAGAATTACTACGTTGAAAATGAAGAGGCTTCATTGGCAGCAGATCCTGTTGTTGCTTATCTTAGTAAAGAGGAATTGATGAAGATGGCTGATCGTACACGAAAGGCCATGGAGAAAGCAGCAAAAGAATTGGAGTTTATGGAAGCTGCGAAATTGCGTGATGAATACATGGCCATTCAGAAATTAATTGAAGCGAAAAAGTAAAATTGAATTTTAAGTGAATTGAAATGGATGAGTGTCTAAAGTTTTGTTTTATTAAATTCTAAATTCTAAATTCTTCTTCTCCGCGCATGACAAAATACTATTTATTTTTTCTGACTTTTGTTTTTTCAATTTCTTTTTCACACGCGCAGATTGCAAAGGATATTTTAGTAGGAGGTGGGTTCGACTTGATCAAAACGGATAACGATGGCTTTGTGAAAAAAACACAGTTTGGCATTGAAGGTAACTATTTCCTCACCCGTAAATTCACAGCGTCCGCTGGAGTTGATTTCTGGACTGGAGATCATGTGAGTCTTGTGATAGGTGGAAGGTGGTATCCGGTAGATAATGTTTTTGTTCGTGCTCGCGGATTGATTGGCGAAAATGATTTGGCGATTGGTGGTGGCTGGGCAAAACCAATTAATGAAAATTGGCGCTTTGAAGCGATGGGCGATTTCTATTTTAAAGTTGATTTTTCAATTCGCATGGGCGCAGTGTATATCATTCGAATGAAACAGAAGTGAAACATAATTTAATATTTGTGATTTGTAAACTCAATATATAGTCAGTACTTCATTCTAAATTCTAAATCCCATATTCTAAATTCTGTTAAGCTAGTGTTGATACAATTAATATTACGATCATCCATTACTTTTTAAGGCAAGGGGTAAAGATCAACCAAACCAGAGAAAAAAAAATCGTTGGTATTGTTAAGATCAGAAAATAGCTGAAGAAGACATGATCTGAATCGTTCCTTAGACTGGTGTGTACAGAATAATTACATTACCCTTCACGTTTTAAGACTGACCGTTCACTCGCAAAATAGTCCCAATCATTCTCATCTTAGTTTTTGCCGCTATCTCAAGAGCATTTGAATTTGTTAATTCGAAGAAAATGATGCTTATGGATCGGAGCTTGATACATGTTTTGTTATTTATTCTGTTTATGAGTTTGACTGTAACAGTCAGCGGTCAAGGCTGTAGCGATTCTGGTTTTTGCACGATGGGCGCTCTCAAGCCAGATCAGATTTATCCACGGAAGTTGAATCTCAGAATCAACTCGATGGAATTGACACAGCATATTGGTCATACAAAATTTGGTGATTGGATTCATTCCACTTTTTTGGATGCTAATATTGGTATAACAAAGAAGACAAATCTACAAGTAAGGTTACCTGCCTATACTATTATTCAAGGTAATATGCCTACCACTCGCGGCTGGGGTGATATTTTCTTTAGTCTTTCGCAAAATATTTTATTCAAAGAAAAATTTCAAGTCAATGCTACTCTGGGTGGAAAAATTTATAATAAATGGTCAGCTGATAAAAAGTCTGCAGATGGACATTCGATGCCGATGTATCAACAAACTAGTTATGGAACAAATGATCTCATTATAGGAATGTCGATTTCGAATACCAAGTGGCTATTTGCTACAGGATACCAGCATGCATTGAATAAATTATCAAGTCAATTCAGACCAGAAGATTGGAAAGAAACTTCTATGGCTGATATTGTAAAGGTTTATCCAACATCAGCCGGACTTCAACGTGGCGATGATTTGATGTTTCGTATCGAAAGGAACATTCGGTTTTCAAGATTGAGTTTTTATGCAGGTGTTTTAAATATTTTCCGACTTACAAAAGATAAGACTCTGGACTCGACTGGAAGGCTGGTATCCGTGCAGGGCACACAAGGCTTAGCAAGTAATCTGTTAACAGGTGTTCGATATCGGCTTAATACACATCATAGCGTAAAAGTATTGGGGTCTGTTACAATAAAGGAGCGTGATGTAAATCCAGATGGACTGGCGCGTGATTTTGTAGGGCAACTCGCGTACGAAATAAGATTCTGAATTATTCTTTGCTACTTATAAATCCATAGGGACAATACCTGCAGCCGCTATTGCAACATGATCCACGTAATAAGTGGTATTGTTCTGTAAAAACATAAAATCCATTCTCGATGTAATAATGAATGCTCTTTATTTGCTCACTTGGATTAGGAAACGACTTTCCCTGTAATGCTGAGACTTTGCTTTCAATTTCAGCTAAACAATTCGCACATAGACATCCAAAATAAGTATGGTCTAAAAATTTTCTTGTGACATCACTCAATGAAATAGTCGAACATTGACAATTACTCACATCGCCTAACTTGCATTCGAATCGTGAGCCGCATCGCTTGCATGCCAGGATCTCATGTTTCCCTTCGTTTTCTCCGGATATGATTCGTGATTCACTCATACTAATTTCATTTCAATAAACCAATAGTTCCCAATGTGTGATGTGGAACCAAAATTAATATCAATTCGATTCTTAAATAGGGGAGTGTTAACAACGAGTGTATGATACTCGCCATTCTCGCCACAAGCATCAACCCCGATTCGCTCTAACTCATCAATTAAATCCTCATCGATTTTTCTACCTAAGAATCTTTCACCCATAATTTCATTACACGAAACAATGTAGGTCTCAATTCCACTGTCCAGCATTTGAAGTACCAATGCTTTTCGATGTTGTTTCCATAAAGGAAGAATGGCTTCTATTCCAACAGCCGTACAAACTTTTTCTTCCCAATCCCGATGCGCTTGGAGATCAATGTCACCAAATACCCCATATGAAATATTGAATTCTAATTTGAGTTTCTCAAGGGTTTCAATAAATTTTTTTTCATACGATTCCCAACTCGCAGGCTTTGTCACAATAGGCAGGTTCAACATGGTGGCTTGTTTTTCCAAAACGGGTTTTGGAATAGCATGACTTCTGCTCACCATGTTATTTTCATTCATCATGTTCAGTAACACCACAGGAGTATGACCTTCTTCAATTGCCTTCATCATCGCAAAGCAACTGTCTTTTCCACCACTCCAACTGGCAACAAAGAGGCTCATATATTGACTGCAAATTTTGGGTTTATTGCCAGCACCTTTTCTTTTAAAGATGGTTTATGCTCGAAAAGATCGGGATTAAATAATGCAGCCAACACTTCGATTCCATCCACCAAGGTGGAGGCGGAAGGTTGCGTGAATAGTTCAAAATCAACAATAAACACCTTTTCATTTCTCACGGCCTGAAGTGAAGACCACTCTGGTTTTGAGCTGAGTAAATGTAATTCTTCAAGACTTCGTTCCGGACGAAATCCACAAGGCGCAATCACAAGAACTTCGGGATCATACTTAACTACTTTGCTCCATTGTGTGACAATGCTGTCGCCTTTTGGATTCGAAAGCATATCAATTCCACCCGCCATCGCAATTTGATCGGGTATCCAATGACCACAATTGTAGATAGGTTCAATCCATTCCATGAGCATAACGCGTTTTGGTTTTGCCTTTGCTTTGCGAAGTGTATCGATGATAAAATCAATGCGTGATTGCAAATCTGCTAAATAGGAATATGCTTTTTCTTCTTCACCCAAAGCAGAAGCTATCGTAATGGCAGTTGCAAATACATCGTCAAGGCCAGAAGGAGTGAGGGGAATCAATGCTGGTTGTTTACTCAACTTTGCTACTGCTGCTGATGTGCACGCTGTATCAATCTGACAAACATCACAAACATCTTGTGTAAAGATAATATCGGGTTGAATGGCTTGAAGCAAATCGTCATCTACATAATACAAACTTTTGCCTTGTGCTTTACTAGCACTGAAAATAGTATCAATCTCTTTGCTGGTGTATGTATTGCCTTCTAAAAAATAGCGAACTACTCTGTGTTTTTCATTCAGTGCTTCCTGTGGACATTCGAACGTAACGCCATGCAGCAAGTGCTGAAGATTCATGTCATAAATCATTTTGGTGGCGGCAGGCAAGAAGGAGCAGGCTTTCATTGAGATATGATTTAGAATTTGAGATAAAAGAATTTAAAGTTTAGAGTATGCAATCCTGATGAGGGTTCAGGATTGCCGGGTGCCCACCCATTACTCACTCAAATGAAGTTTAAGAATTGGAAACTTCATTTGCATTAACTCAAAACCACCAAACAGGATAGTTCCGAATACAAGGTTACTGACTAGTACCTTTTGTA
>JANODK010000011.1:0-1588 GCA_031412655.1 Chryseolinea sp. | reverse complement strand
TCAAAGCTTCCAGCAATACTCAACTTCGAGAGAGAAGACATTCTCCTGGTTTCCGTTCCCTGAGAGAAAGCGATACATGGGCTTAGCAGGGTAACAAGTAGTAATAGTTTTTTATAGTTCATAATATTATAGTTTCTGGATATGTTATAAATAATATGCCACTGGATTAATGTACGGCTTATAAGGGTTGTGTAGATTATTTTCTAATTTAAGTTGTTCGTTTCCGAACATAGCTGAAGGATTTAATTTTTAAACCCATCATTTTACAGCACTTCGTTATTGATCACCATTGATAAACTACACCATCAAATTTTCCATCACCACCTGCCCATCCAATAACCGAATAATCCGATGGCTGTACCTTGCATCATGCTCACTGTGTGTTACCATAATTATTGTAGTTCCCTGATCATTCAAATCCGTTAGTAGCTGCATAACTTCATTACCATTAATAGAATCCAAATTTCCCGTAGGCTCATCGGCTAATATTAATCTGGGGTTATTTACTACCGCTCTTGCCACTGCCACACGCTGTTGTTGTCCCCCAGAGAGTTGTTGAGGAAAGTGATTGCGACGGTGCATGATCTGCATTTTCTCCAATACTGCTTCTACCTTTACCTTACGTTCAGAAGATTTCATATCGAGATAAATTAGCGGTAGCTCCACATTCTCAAAAACCGTTAACTCATCAATTAAATTAAAGCTCTGGAAAACGAAGCCGATGTTTCTTTTGCGAAGCTCGGCTCGCTTGCGTTCGTTGTATTTCGCTATCTCAGTTCCATTAAAAAGGAAGCTGCCAGCATCCGGGTCATCCAGTAAACCGAGGATGTTTAATAAGGTTGATTTTCCGCATCCAGAAGGACCCATGATGGCTACAAATTCGCCTTCTTTAACTTCTAAAGAAAGCTTATTAAGAGCAACGGTTTCGATATCCTCTGTAAGATATATTTTTTCGAGGTCGGTTATTTTAATCATATTTATTATCTCTTTTGGGTTTGTTATTTATTTTGTTGTAATGTATTTCCTCGACTCTTTTACTCCTTGCCCAACACTAATTCCTGCATAACACCATAATTCTCATAGCTGGATGTTACTACTTTGTCGCCCGATTTCAAGCCCTGTAATATTTCGTAGTAATCCGGATTTTGGCGACCAAGTTGAATGTCAACTTTGTAAGCCATAGTACCTGCTTCGTTGAGTTTATATATCCAGTTGCCCCCCGTTTGCTGATAAAAACCACCTTTGGATAAAAGTAATGCTTGTGTTTCATCACTCAATGCAAGGCGTATCTGTAAACTTTGCCCACGTCGGATACCTGATGGTACTTTGTCTGAAAACTCTAAATCTACCTGAAAGCGGCCGTTGGTTACCTGAGTATAAATTTTCTTTACACGTAGTTGATAGGCCTTATTTTCCAAATCAAACTCACCAGTTAAGCCTGTAAATATCCTTGCTATATAATGTTCGTCAATGTCTACACGTACTTTAAATCCGCTTACCACATCTATTTGTCCTAAACGGGCACCTGTGTTTTTTAACTGACCAATTTCTGCATCCATAGAAGTCAGCTGTCCGTCAACTGGCGCCC
>JANODK010000010.1:0-20088 GCA_031412655.1 Chryseolinea sp. | reverse complement strand
GGAAGACTTACATAGACCACTCAAGACTTTTTCCGGAGGTTGGCGTATGCGTGTAATGTTGGCGAAGCTTCTTTTAGAAAAGCCTTCATTATTGATGATGGATGAACCTACCAATCACTTGGACCTTCCATCTATTGAATGGGTAGAAAACTATCTGCGCAATTATGATGGCGCCATCATTATCGTTTCTCACGATCGGATATTCCTTGATAATGTGGTGACCAAAGTAGTTGAGGTTACACAAGGACAACTTATTTCGTACGAAGGAAATTATTCTTTCTATCAGCAAGAGAAAGAAGTGCGCATGGAAATTCAGAACGGTGCGTATGAAAATCAACAGGCCAAAATAAAACAGACCGAACGTTTTATCGAACGCTTCCGTGCTACGGCTTCAAAAAGCAAGTTGGTACAATCGCGCGTAAAAGCATTAGACCGGTTGGATCTGATTGAAGAAGTAGTAGATGATACGGCTGCTGTTAATTTTCGATTTAATTTTAAACAGCAACCGGGTCGTTACATTATCAGTCTGAAAGATGTTTCAAAATCATACGGTGATGTTGAAATCTTAAAACATACCTCCATCAATCTTGAGCGCGGAGATAAAATCGCATTGATTGGCGCAAACGGAAAGGGTAAATCAACTTTACTTCGCATTATTTCAGGAACAGAAACAATACAAGGTGAACGCACATTGGGCTATAATGTAATTCAAGCCTTCTATGCGCAGCACCAATTAGAATCACTTCACGTAGAGAATGAAATATTGGAAGAGATGAAACAAGCCGGTTCCGGTAAAACAGAACAGGAACTTCGAAATGTATTGGGTTGCTTTTTGTTTTCGGATGAAGAAGCGTTCAAGAAAATCAAGGTTCTGTCTGGTGGAGAGAAATCACGCGTGGCGTTAGCAAAGACTTTGATCTCCGAAGCAAACTTCCTAATGCTGGATGAGCCGACCAATCACTTGGATTTTATTTCAGAAAACATTCTGATTCAAGCGCTTCAGCAATATGCCGGTAGTTTTATTGTTGTATCTCACAACCGTCACTTTGTAAGTCAGATCGCCAATAAGATCTGGTACATTGAAGACAAACAGATTAAAGAATATCCCGGAACATTCGATGAATATGAATATTGGCGCAAGAAAAATGAAGCCAACGGGATCATTGCCAAGGTAGAACCAGTTAAGCCTGTAAAGAAAGTTCAAGAGCCTGCTGCACCAGTAGTTCCTAATAATGATAGCAAATTGAAATCATTGGAGAAGGAGTTGAAAAAAGTAGAAGATCAACTAGCAAAACTTGAAGCGCAAAAGGCTGAGCATGAATTACAAATGACCAAGCCCGAAGTCTTTGGTGACTTTGAGAAGATCAAAAAAATTCAATTCGATCAAAAGAAAATCGAAAAAGAGTTGAAAGACGTTACCACAAAATGGGAAGCGTTAGCGGTTGAGATTGACTCCTTGGTTTGATTTTAAAACCAATCAAACTGCTCAAGCATTATACTCATCCCCAATAGTATAATCAGGAATATCAATGCATAAAGAGAGACCAATAATCTTTTCTGAGAGATACGAACGAATAGCTTCATTGTAAGTAACTTTAAGCGTAACTATTCTGTATAATGATTAAAGGCTAGTGAAATATATATCGGAATCGAAGTCCAACATCAAAAGTAAGAGGCGATGAAGATAGACCGACATCCGATTTATAGATAGAGTTAAAGGGATAACGCACGCCAGGATTTAACGCCAATCGATAATGCTCTCCAAATTTGTAGCTTATCTCTGTTCCTACTAATCCACTAAAATTTACTGTTCTGTAAGGAGAATCTGATCCACTCTCCTGAGTTGTTTTTTCCAGAATGCTATTTTGTGGTGTTAAGGTATTTTGAAGAAATAGATCAGTAGACACACCTGAGTTGAGTTGAACAACCACTCTTTTATTAACAAGAATGTAACCTGCCTGAAGTGGCAAACTGACAAATTGAAGCGTATTATTTACCTGATAGGAGGCTGTTGAAACCACCCGCGCAGACATTTCATCATTTAACAAATTAGAAGATGCTACTTTAAACGATTGAAAATCAGCTGACGTAACTACCGAGTTGGCGGTATAATCGGAGGCTTGCGTTAAATAATTTAATCCACCCTGCAATACCCATCGTTTGGCGATCTTAGTACCAAGATTGATTCCTACAGAGTATGTTGATCCTGAAGCTTTCGTTTGTCGATTGGCCGTAAAATTATTTTGAGCAAGTGATGAAGTTGAAGGTGAAACGCTGGAGTTGACGGAATTAAATCCACCAGCAGCAAATCCAACGGAAGTCCAAAGTCGTTCAGATCGAATTTCCTTTTTCTTGTCCTCTGCTTGAAGAGTCATCTCCCTTTCTGCAAGCTTCGCGAGTAGAAGAGCGCCTGCGTCAGGTTTTACTTCAGTGCCTTCTAGTTTTTTAATCACAGGCACTTGTTTTCGTGAAACCCGGGAAACAGAAGATGTTAGAATTAAATCCGATTGAGAAAACATCTTACTATCATCGATAATTCTATCAACCGTTTGATTTGCTTTTTGATTGTTCTCTAAAGGTAATGTAGTTGCAGCAAAAGAATTTAAATTGTTTCCTGTTAAAAACTTTTGATTCGCCGCAATTGAACTGGATGATTGAACTGAATTGCTCTTCGTATCGCCTTTATCATTCAATTCAGTTTTCTCCCTTACAACTTCGTCCTGATTAGCATTGCTGTGGAGTTCACTCTCTAAAGTTTCTTTGGTATTCTTACCATCAATACCTGAAACAGAATTGGATCCATTGGCAAGACTCGATTCATTGACTTTATTGTTTTGATTTTCAGAAGCAATATCCTTTTGTTTATTTTTCAACAAGGCTTGTTGGTTTTCAAAACGAGATGACTGGTTTACTACAAAGACTGAAGCAACACCAACACTCAATGCAAAAATTACGGAAGCTGCTGCTACCATTTTATAGTAGAACAATCTCCTTCGGATGTCGCCTCCCTCTGCCTTCTCCAAATCCAACTCAATGTTCGTCCAAACATTTTCAGATGGCGTTACCTCAGCATCTTTAAAAGCGTCCTTCATTAAATCATTAAATTCTCCCCTCTCCATAGCGTTCGTAATACGTTGATTCCTTTAATAACTTTTGTTGCAATAGACTCTTTGCCCGTGCGAATTGTGATTTTGATGTGCCCTCCGAAATGCCGAGCGACTCTGCAATTTCTTTATGGCTATATCCTTCAATAGCAAACATGTTGAAAACGATCTGGCATCCTTGAGGAAGCGATTGGATAAGTTCCAACAACTGCTTGAAATGAATTCCCGATAGGCTTATTTCTTGTTCAGGTAAATGAAGGTCTTCGACATCGACCATTGGATATAAATACATTTTCTTACGCTGGGCATTCAAGGCTGTATTCACCATGATGCGCGTGATCCAGGTTTCTAATTTAGCCTCATGGCGAAAACCTTTTATGGCATGAAATACCTTTACAAATCCTTCTTGTAAAATATCTTCTGCTTCATCTATTCCCTTTGAATAGCGTAAACAAACCACCATCATTTTTCGGCAATAAGAGTCATACAAAGCCTGCTGAGAGGTTCTGTCATTTTTGATACATCCTTCTATTAGCTCCGTTTCGCTGAGCATGAACCCGATTATGCGGCCATTTTGCATTTTAGACACGCGGTTGAATACAAAGGTTGGAAATGGTTTATATCTTTAACGCGCTATGAAGTACACCTGTTTTATTCTCGTTTTAATGTGTGCGACCGCATGCGTGCCTCTTACACAAAGTTCAACTAATTCAGAAGGCAATCCAAAAGCATTGCAGTTGATTGATCAGGTTTATGAACCCCAAATAAGGACCGTACAATTAAATCCGGTTGGCAACTCAACTCTCCCTGCCGTGACTTCTTTAGGGCAATGGAATTTAATGCTATCCTTTGACGACCTGAGAAGCGATCGGGATACCTATTTAGCCCGACTTGTCCATTGCAATTTTGATTGGTCTAAGTCGAGCCTGCAGGATCTTGATTTTATGGTGGACTACAATGAGTTTCCAATCAACAACTATGAGCCGTCCATTGATACTCATATTCCATATGGACATTATTGGTATAACCTTCCGGCTGTCAAACTCCCAGGTAACTATGTAATCGTAGTCTATCGAACGGGCAATAAGGAAGATATTATTCTCAGCAGACGATTTATGGTATACCAAACCAGTGTGGCTTTTAAAAGAGATGCTAACCTGATTGGCCCCAGTAACATGGCCGACTTAAATCAGCAGATCAATTTTACCATAAACCATAGCAATCTCTACATTACTAATCCTCTTGTAGATGTTCACGTTAATATGCGACAAAATCAACGATGGGATAATATGATCGTGGACATGAGACCAAGCTTTATCCGCGATTATGAAAAAGAATTAGACTACCGTTACTTCGATGATGCCATGATGTTTAAGGCCGGAAATGAATTTCGATATTTTGATTTACGATCACTCCATTCCCCGGGAAGGTTTGTAGCCCGGGTTAATAAAACCCGTAAACCATTTGAAGTCTACATCGATCGTGATCGAAGCCGTAATGGATTTCCTTATGCCGTGTACTTAGATCAAAATGGTGGATATACTATTGATAATTACGATTTTAGACAACTCCCCTTTACCAACTACGCTTACGTTAACTTCTCCTTATCATCTCCTCAACTCAAAAACACAGATGTGTTTGTAACAGGTGCCTTTAATTCATGGAATATGAATCAGGAAAGTAAAATGAGATACGATTCAGCAATAGAAAGTTATACGGCAAGAGTTTTACTGAAGCAGGGATTATATGATTATCAATATGTAACAAAATCAACTACTGTTGCTCCATACTATTTTGAGGGAACAAATTTTCAAACTGAGAATTTCTATGAAGTCTTTGTTTACTACAGAGCACTGCGCCCTAATGCAGATTTACTCGTTGGGTACATACCTTTAGCAAAGAGTGCTCGCTAAGCGTAAACCATTTCGTGTTCGGTGGCGCGTTGAATAGAATCGTTGTTGGCTACATCCAACATACCAAATCCCTTGTGTGTGAAATAGCCGAGACCATTTTCATACACAAATTGCTGCACTTCTTTAGCAGCATAGAGTGTGAACGGAAAGGTATAACCTCTTACTTCAAATTTCACATCATGATCATATAACGGATAAATGCGTGCAAACTTTTTGTGCGATGCCTGAATGCGTTGAATGTAATCGTGATCAGCAAGCAATTGAAACTTATAAAAAGAAGTAATTTGTTCGGCTGTATACTTTCCTGTTGCCTCCATGCGTGAGATAGTTGACTCGTAAAGCAAATCAGAAAACTCATCATTCTCAGGGGGTACAAATTTCTTGCAGCTTTCGTCATTGAAGGCCGCACGAATTACCACGATTGGAGAGATGCAAAGGAACCGACTCTCATCACCAATTTGTGATAGCTCTTCCGTCTCAAAACTTTCAGGTTGCAAGTTTAGATTACCTACCATTACCTCTTTCAGTTCAAAGAGTCTGGCCAAAAAGTAGTCGAGAAATGTTTTATCAGTACATGCAAAAACAAGTGTTACTTTCGATGAAAAGTAATGAAGCCCTTTGCGGCTAATTTTTGTCTGACCTTTAAGACCCGAGAAGTTATATTCAGTAAAATCGAGGTAACGTTTGTCGGGTCCGAACACAAGCAAGCCTCTGATGACCTGGGCCAATAGATATTGATGATGAAAAGGAACGTAGGCTCCCCGGTTCTTCAGCGAAAAAATTATTCTTGTTCTCAAAACCCAAAAAAATTTAATGAGGGTTAAACTATACCAAAACAAAAAGCCCGCTTATTGTTGAATATGAGCAGTTTATAAAACTAAGAAAAAAAAATAAACTTCTACACTTTGTGTGGAATCTTTACACATTAAATCGGAAATGCATAATATCTCCATCCTCTACTACATATGCTTTTCCTTCAACCGCCATCTTTCCGGCTTCCTTACATCCCTGTTCAGTCTTATATTGCTGATAATCAGATAACTTAATAACTTCAGCCCGGATAAAGCCTTTTTCAAAGTCGGTGTGGATAACTCCAGCCGCCTGGGGGGCAGTCCAGCCTTTAACGATAGGCCATGCCCTAACTTCCTTCTCGCCTGCTGTGAAATAGGTAATCAGATTAAGTAAATGGTATGATGCTCTTAACAGTTTATTTAACCCTGATTCCTCCAAACCGTATTCTTGCAAAAACACTTGTCTATCCTCCATGCTTTCTAACTCGGCAATCTGAGATTCAATAGCAGCACTGATCATTACCACTTCAGCATTCTCATTCTTAACCAATTCTCTCAATGCATCCACATGCTTATTACCTGTATGGATAGAAGCTTCATCTACATTAGCGATATAAACGACAGGTTTGGCGGTTAACAATTGAAGATCAGCAACAGCCATTAATTCCTCTTCATCTGCCGGCACAGTCCGTGCACTTTTCCCAGCCAACAATGCCTCCTTAAATCGTTGAAGAACAACAAGGTCCTTCTTTGCTTTAACATCTCCGGTTTTAGCTGCACGCTCAACCTTATTCAACTTCTTTTCAACTGAATCAAGGTCTCTCAGTTGAAGTTCAGTATCAATAATCTCTTTATCAGCTACCGGGTTTACACGGCCATCAACATGGACGATATTATCATTATCAAAACAGCGGATAACATGAACAATCGCGTTGACTTCGCGAATGTTCGCTAAGAACTGGTTGCCTAATCCTTCACCTTTACTTGCACCTTTGACCAATCCGGCAATGTCCACAAACTCAATCGTTGTAGGCAATACTCTTTGGGGATTAACTAATGCTTCCAATATCTTCAACCGGGGATCGGGTACTGTAATCACCCCAACATTTGGCTCTATCGTACAAAATGGGAAATTGGCCGCTTCGGCCTTATTATTTGAAATCGAATTAAAGAGGGTTGATTTTCCAACGTTGGGTAATCCAACAATTCCACACTGAAGCGCCATAGCAAATTTAAATTTAGAACAAGGGCGCAAATATACTGGCAGTTTTTGGATTGGCCGCCATCCGAGTTACCAGTTTCCGGTTACCGGTAACCAGAAATTGGTAACTTTTAAGTTTTCAGTAAGAAAAGTACGCCCCAATCATTCAACTTACTCCGAAAGGTTATGGCAAGTCTTATGCACTTCTATAAATGATGCTTAACTTCGCCCAGTAAATTTTATAACCAAACCGAATAAATCAATGAAATTCTTTATCGACACCGGAAACCTGAATGAAATTAAGGAAGCTTACGACTTAGGAGTATTGGATGGCGTAACCACCAATCCATCTCTTATGGCAAAAGAAGGTATTAAAGGTGCCGAGAACATAAAGGCTCACTATAAAGCTATCTGTAACATCGTAGACAATAACGTGAGTGCCGAAGTGATCTCAACCGATTTTGAAGGTATGATCCGTGAAGGTTATGAACTTGCGAAAATCGATGATAAGATTGTCGTGAAAATTCCGATGATTAAAGATGGCGTTAAGGCATTGAAGAAATTCAGCAGCGAAGGTATCCGTACCAACTGCACGTTGATATTTTCAGCTGGTCAGGCATTGTTGGCTGCTAAAGCTGGAGCAAATTACATGTCCCCCTTCATTGGTCGATTGGACGATATTGGATTAGAAGGCATGGACCTCATTGCTCAAATCCGTTTGATTTATGACAACTATGGATTCGATACTGAAATTCTTGCAGCGTCTGTTCGTAACACAGTTCACTTAATTCAATGCGCTGAAATCGGAGCTGATGTTGCTACATGTCCTTTGAATGTAATCACTGGCTTGTTAAATCATCCACTTACCGAAAGTGGTCTTGCGAAATTCTTAGCAGATCACAAGAAGGTGAATGGTTAAAGGGTTGAGGTTTCGAGTTTAAAGTTTAAGGTTTAAATTTCCAAGCCCAAAGACTGCTGTCGACAGTGGTCTGTGGACATTTTTAACCATTATCTTTGCTCAACGATTCTAAATTCTAACTCCTAAATTCTATATTCTTCTAAGCATGTTTTCTACTGATCCTGTTGTTCGAGTAAAAGAGGCGAGTATTTTTCAGGACCATAATACGGTGCTGGGTGATATTTCCTTTGATATTGAAAAAGGTGAATTCGTTTACCTTGTTGGGCGCACCGGTTCAGGAAAATCTTCTTTGCTAAAAACACTTTACGCAGATTTGAATTTGCGTCTTGGCGACATTCAAGTTTCTGGATTTAATATTCGGGGAATAAAACATTCAGAAGTTCCGTTGTTGCGCAGAAAGCTCGGCATCATCTTTCAGGACTTTCAACTATTTCCTGATCGATCGGTTGATGAAAACCTGATGTTCGTAATGAAGGCAACCGGTTGGAATGATAATGGAAAAATGCGTTCAAGATTAAGTGATGTATTGATGCAGGTTGGTCTTGGTTCAGTTGAAAAGAAAATGCCACATCAACTTTCTGGTGGTGAGCAACAACGTGTCGTAATTGCACGTGCCTTGCTCAACGAACCTCAAATACTTTTAGCGGACGAGCCTACGGGTAATTTAGATCCTGAAGTATCGCATGGCATCATGCGTATTTTTCAGCAGATCAATAAAAGTGGTACAGCGGTTCTGATGGCTACACACAGCTATGGCCTTATTAAAAAATTCCCTTACCGTGTATTGAAATGTGAGGATGGAAAAGTAATCGACTCAGCGAAAGAACAGTTTGAACTTATAACGGATTACTAACAAGGTTATCAAATAAGAAAAGAGCTCTTGACGATGAATCATCAAGAGCTCTTTTTATTTATTTACCTCCAAGTTTTATCAGCTTAAATCCGACAGAAACCTGAAAAACTTGATTCTTAATATCAAATGAGGAATCATCGCTTACATTTTGAAGGCCCAGGTTATAGCGTCCATCTATTGTCAATCCAAAAGGTAAATCCCAACCCACGCCCATGCTAAGGCTTATGTCGGATTTCTTTACAGCACCCTCAATCTCTTGATTATTATTTACCACCACCGGATCGTTCATTAGAAACCCAAACTGAGGGCCAGCCTGCAAGTTAATTCCAGCAACAGTATACAGTTTTATCATGATTGGAATATTCATGTAACTAAAATTAGACTTTACATCGTCACCGTTGACCTTAACCGTAGATCCTTGCTGAGAAAAGATCAACTCGGGTTGAACTCCAATTTTAGCAAACTTAAACAGAGCAAATGCTCCTGCATGATAGCCCGTTCTATTGTTGTAAGTGTTACTTACGCTCGTAACGTCAAGATTCGCAAAGTTTAGTCCGCCCTTTAGACCAACAGAGAATTGCGCTTGCGCGAATGCTCCAGAGCCGATAGCCACGAAGAGTGCTGCCAGTACTACTTTTTTAAATGAGTTCATAAGAGATTGAGTTTGTTTGGAATTACTTTATCAAAAACGAGGCCGATTTATTTTTAGTATTAGCTATACACTTGCTAATCCTTCTAATTTGAATCCATTTACACTTTATAACCGATTTAGAATTGAATCACTTACCGCGTTAGGTAACGTTATCTGAAGGTCTTTTGTTGAATTCATTTCACGTTTGATGGCCAATACGGCATTATCGTTTCGAGCCCAGGCTCTTCTTGCAATACCATTGTTTACATCAAAGTGAAGCATGTTCTTCAGCTTTCGATCTGCGTCTGCACTTCCATCTAACAACATACCAAATCCCCCATTCATCACTTCTCCCCAACCTACACCTCCACCATTGTGAATAGAAACCCACGTGGCACCGCGAAATGAATCACCTATTACATTATGTATGGCCATGTCGGCAGTATATCTCGACCCATCATAGATGTTGGAAGTCTCACGATACGGACTATCTGTCCCGGAAACATCATGGTGATCACGTCCTAATACTATCGGATCGATCTTTCCTTCACGAACAGCACTATTAAACGCTTGCGCGATCTTCATTCGCCCTTCGGCATCGGCATATAATATTCTTGCTTTCGAACCCACAACGAGCCGATTACTCTTCGCTTGTTTGATCCATTGGATGTTATCACTTAATTGTGATTGAATTTCTTGTGGAGCATCTTTCAAAATTTCTTCCAGTACCTCTTTTGCAAGATGATCTGTAAAATCTAAATCTGTGTCCTTGCAAGAAGTGCACACCCAACGGAAAGGACCAAATCCAAAGTCAAAACACATAGGCCCCATGATATCCTGAACATAGGATGGGAATTTAAAATTAATTCCATCAGCAGCCATCACATCCGCGCCTGCACGCGAAGCTTCTAATAGAAAAGCATTTCCATAATCAAAGAAGTAAGTACCCCTTTCGGTGTGTTTATTGATTGCTGTAGCCTGACGTTTCAACGAACGATAAACTTCTGCTTTGAATTTATCCGGGTCGGATGCCACCAACTTATTTGACTCCTCAAGACTCAATCCAACAGGGTAATATCCACCAGCCCATGGATTATGCAGAGAGGTTTGATCGGAACCAAGATCCACCAGAATTTTCTCTTCCTCTAACTTTTCCCACACATCCACAATGTTCCCCACAAAGGCAATTGAAACAACTTCTTTATTTGCTTTGGCTTTTTTAATTCGTTCGACTAATGCATTGATATCGCTAATGATTTCGTCTACCCAGCCCTGATCAAATCGTTTGTGTGCGGCCTTCGGATTTATTTCGGCAGCAACGGTAATACATCCTGCAATGTTACCAGCCTTTGGTTGAGCACCACTCATTCCACCAAGTCCGGAGGTAACAAAAAGTTTTCCTGCAAGCCCCTCTCCTGCTTTGCTGATTTTTCTTCCGGCATTTAAAACGGTAATCGCTGTTCCGTGTACAATTCCTTGTGGACCTATATACATATATGAGCCCGCTGTCATTTGTCCATATTGGGTAACACCGAGGGCATTGTATTTTTCCCAATCATCTTGTTTCGAATAATTCGGTATCATCATGCCATTTGTAACAACAACTCGTGGCGCTTCTTTAGAGGATGGAAACAAACCCATTGGATGACCTGAATACATATGCAAAGTCTGCTCTTCTGTTAAACGAGACAGGTATTGCATAGTGAGAAGGTACTGCGCCCAGTTTTGAAATACGGCTCCATTTCCTCCATAGGTAATCAACTCGTGTGGATGTTGTGCCACGGCAGGATCAAGATTGTTCTGAATCATCAACATGATAGCTGCCGCCTGCTGACATTTCGCTGGGTATTCGCCTATTGGTCTTGCGAACATTTCATACTCGGGACGAAAACGATACATATAGATTCGCCCGTAAGTATTGAGCTCATCATAAAATTCAGGTGCTAGAGTTTCATGATGCATGGGATGAAAATAACGAAGTGCATTTCGAACTGCCAGTTTCTTTTCATCGCTTGATAATATATCTCTCCGTTTTGGCGCATGACTAATCGATGAATCATACGACTTTAAGTGCGCCAATTCATTTGGGATACCCTGAAGAATTTGTTCTTTGAAACTCAATGTGCTCATGTCCTAATTCGTTAATGAGTTTATGTGTTGATTCGATGATGATGATTCAGTAACTTTAATTCAGCTTAAGTCTTCAATTTAAAGTTGTCTGCTTTAAAATTCTGTTTCGTAAACTGGTATCCGATTTCGAATAGATCCTTCGCTTTGCTTACATCAAAGCCACTTACTCTTCCAACCAATGGTGGATCAATCAATACATCACATAGCTTTTTATTATTGCCTGTGTTCGCATTAATGCCCATCATTAAACTACGTTCGATAACTGATCTAAAATTTTTAACATCAAACTCTTCATTGATGTAATTGCAATTTGAACCAATCAGAAAATCGCATTGCTGTCGAATGATTTGCGAAGGCAAGTTATCCAAGATACCTCCATCTACATATAGATTACCTTTAAACTGGATGGGATTAAAAACAGCAGGAACACAACTTGAAGCCAATATGGTTGGAACTAATTCACCCGATGAAAAATATTCCGATTTTCCTCTTTTGATGTCTGTTGCGGCAACAATCATCGGCTTCTTCAATGATTCGAAAGTATTCTCCGGCATATTTTTCAACAATATATCCCGAAGTCCATCAAGGCTAAGAAGTCCTGTCCATGTCCAGGCTGGGCGTAGTGATTTGAAAAAGCTCGATGCTAAAATGATTTCGAGAATTTTATCAGGTTCGTATCCATAAGCGTAAAGAGAACCGACAATTGATCCGGCACTTGTTCCCGCAACACAATCAATCTTTACTCCGAGTTCTTGTAAAGCTTTTATTACACCAATGTGTGAAATACCTCTTGCTCCTCCACCGGATAACACTAAACCAATTTTCATTTTATACTTTATTAAAATCAGATGTCATTTAAATCATTTCACTTTCTTCGTGAACCTCTTTGTGCCCTTGTGTCTTCGTGGCTGATTTTTTTTGCTACAAAGACTCGAAGACACAAAGTATATTGTCCGTTAGTTAAAATAATGCTCTACAAAATTTCATTTAGACTGAAAGCGCGATCTAATCGAACACCTTTCTCTGTGAGTTTTACAGTACAACATTCATTTTGCGAATCATGTTCTAAGAAAAGGATATATCCATTGTCAGCAGCCTCATTCAGAAATTGTTCTTTCTCCTGAATAGTAATCAACGGGCGCGTATCATATCCCATTACATAAGGAAGTGGAATATGTCCAACAGAAGGAAGAAGATCGGCCATAAAACAAATTACCCTGCCTTTATACTTAATCTTCGGAATCATCATTTTATCGGTGTGCCCTGAAGCATAGAAAATATCAAACTGCGAAAACTCTGATGGTGATGCTGCATTTGTAAATTTCAACTGACCGCTTTCCTGCATCGGCAAAATATTCTCTTTCAAAAAGCTGGCCTTTTCTCGGGCGTTCGGCTGAGTCGCCCATTGCCAATGATCTGCGTTCGACCAATAGGTAGCGTTCTTAAAAGTAAGTGCGGTTTTTTCATTTTCAAGTTTAATGCCTCCTCCACAATGATCGAAATGAAGATGAGTCAAAAACATATCAGTTACGTCATCTTCAGAAAATCCTGCTGAGTTCAATGATTTTGTAAGACTATCATTTCCATTTAAGTAATAATGGCTCAGAAACTTTTCTCCTTGCTTATTGCCGATTCCGTTATCAATCAAAATCAATTTTTTTCCGTCTTCAATTAATAAACAGCGCATTGCCCAATTGCACAGATTGTTTTCATCAGCAGGATTTGATTTTTGCCAAATCGATTTAGGCACAACACCAAACATGGCACCACCATCGAGTTTAAAAAAGCCACTATTGATTATATGAAGTTGCATTGTCCAGTTTCGAGTTTAAAGTTTCGAGTTAGTAATAAAAAAAACCGCAGCTACGCGGTTTATTATTTATTCTCAAAGGTTAACACTTAATTTCCATTATTCTTTCACTACACCCATGGCGCAGAACTTTTCAATGCGTTGTTCAATACGTTTAGTGGGTGTTAACTTTAATAACTCCGCTGTTTTCTCAAGAATTGTTTTCTTGATTTCGCTTGCCATCCATTTCACATCGGTATGCGCTCCACCGAGTGGTTCTTTCACAATACCATCAATGAGTTTTAACGATAACATATCTTTTGCTGTAAGTTTCAACACCTCAGCAGCTTGTTCTTTATAATCCCAGCTTCTCCATAAAATGGAAGAACATGATTCAGGTGAAATAACAGAGTACCATGTATTCTCTAACATCAATACCTGGTCACCAATCGCAATACCCAACGCACCACCAGAAGCACCTTCACCAATTACGATGCAGATAACCGGAACCTTCAGCATGAACATCTCCTTCAGGTTTCGCGCAATGGCTTCACCTTGTCCGCGTTCTTCTGCTTCAAGTCCTGGAAATGCTCCAGGAGTATCGATGATGGTAACAATGGGCTTATTAAATTTCTCAGCCATCTTCATCAGGCGCAATGCCTTGCGATAACCTTCCGGGTTCGCCATACCAAAATTGCGCATTTGGCGCTGCTTAGTATTGCGTCCTTTTTGTTGGCCGATAAGCATAAACGTTTGGCCATCAATAGTACCCAAACCACCAATCATCGCTTTATCATCGGCCACAGTACGGTCGCCATGGAGTTCAATAAAGTCGGAAGTGATTTCGTAGATGTAATCTAAGGTGTATGGACGCTCGGGGTGACGGGAAAGTTGAACACGCTGCCAACCAGTAAGATTATCGAACGTATCTCTTTTGAGTTCTTGAATTTTCTTCTCCAGAGCCTTAACCGCTGCTTTTACTTCTTTATCGCTGTCGCTGGCCAAGTGCTTCATATCTTCTAGTTTCGCTTCTAATTCAGCGATAGGCTTTTCAAAATCCAATAGCATAGGGACGATTTTGTGCGCACAAAGTTATAAGGATTGATAAATATCCGTTAGACTTTGACGGAAAAGCTGGAAACAAATGCGGGTAAACGATTTTTTGAAGGACGTTTGCAACTCAAAATCAGGGACTTACAGAATCTTTTATCGAACTAAAAGAGGTCGATAAACCTAACCAATTAACAGCAATTAGAGGATTTCAGACTGAACTTCTCAATATTAAAGAGAATGGATTTTTCACTTTCCGTTGATTTCTATTTTGAATCATATCAGCAATCTCGGCTCCCATCCTTTCAAAGTCTGTGCTCAAAACCGCGATACCTCCCGCTAATATTTCTTTGAAGGGCGAATCATTGTAGGCAATTATACCAACCGATTTTCCAAGTGATAGATTCTTTGAAGTAGCATTTTTTACGATTTCAACTAGGTCTGTTTCTTCAATTACTATATAGAGTTCGCGCGCCCTTACTTCATGGTGAAAGGCTCCGTCCATAATTTCATAACCCAATTTGTTCTCATTGCAGAATCGGACAAATCCATCGCGGATACCCGTGCAATAATAATTTTCAGTTGGAAAAATTAAGAACAGCTTTTTATACTTCTTGATCCGCGCAATACCACTACGAAGTGCGTGCAAAATATCCAACTCAAAGTCTTCGTATACACAACCGTATGAACCACTGATTCCCCTAAGATCTTTGTTAAGTAAAAACAATTTTTCTTTCGGTACTCTATTGATGGCATCCTTTACACTTCCTGTTTCATCTTTTAAGTGAGGCATGATAACGTAGTAATCGTACTTACCCAGATTCTCGATAATGATCTTCTCTAACATTTTATTATCAGAGTGGTGTATTTGCAGATCGATGCTACCCCAATCGCCTAATTTCTTTTTGAACGAATTGTAAATTGCTTTTTTGTGATCGCTTAGCTTATTAAAAACTAAAAGAATTCTCTTTTCAATACTGCGCGAAGTGCTGGTTACATAAAATCCTTTTCCACGCACAGAAGTGATGATACCTCTCCTTCGTAAATTCTTATAGGCCTTCTCAACTGTATCACGCGAAAGCAAAAACTCTTCACTGGTTTGATTGATAGATGGAATCTTATCCCCTACTTTCACAGCACCACCACCAATGCTTGAGATTATCATATCTGCTACCTGCTGATATTTTGGGACCTTTGAAGTTTCATCGATCTCTGGGGATGTAAGTGTCATGATTTTTAAAGCTTAATTGATTTGTCCGGCCCCGCGTCCTGTACTTTTATGGATCTTTTATTTCTCTTCGATTAATGAAATGTATCGATTTTAAGAATAGTAAATACTAAAATCAAAACAGACTTCGGAAAGGGATATAGGGAAACAGCTCGCCTGCTTTAAATTCAGATCGATCAGCAGGCAATTCTAAAAAACCTGATACATTTTTGAGATTGGCAAAGTCGCCAGAGCCACCACCCTGATTGGGATACGCCATCAACTTTCCATTTTCGAATTTAACTTCTACTTGCAGAAAGTAGGTAAGTTCAGGCTTGAAAGAAAAATCGCTGGCTAAGGTTGCTTGTATCAGATGAACTTCTACGCCCAGACTTTTAAGCAGCCAAGGTTTTATGTATCGATAGAAACACATGTACGTTGAAACCGGATTTCCTGGCAATGCAAAAACCACTTTACCATTTTCGGAAACACCAAACCAGAAAGGCTTGCCTGGTCGTTGGTTAACCTGATGAAAAAGTTTCTTTACACCAATCTCTTCAAGCGCATCGGGTATGTAATCAAATTTTCCTTTTGATACTCCGCCCGATAAAATGATGACATCATAATTTTTTACTATCCCTCGCAAAGATGCGACAATACTTTCCTTTTGATCCGCCAAGTGAAACGATTCACTCTCCCACCCCAATGATCTCATCGCAGCCTGAAGTGCATAGGTATTGGATCGCCTGATCTGATGAGGCGCTGGTGTTGAACTTACCTCCACTAATTCATCGCCACTGGAAACAACCGCAGCCCTTGGTAATGAAAAGACGTCAACTCTGTTTTTTCCGACTGAAGCCAACAGGGCAATCTCAGCTGGCGATAGCAGTATTCCGGAATCTAATAACACATCGTTTTGTCGGGCATCTTGTCCTTGCCGATGAATGTTCTGACCTAATGTAACCTCCTTAATTTGAATGGTTGCAACACCCTTCTCAATCTTTACATCCTCATAGCGGATTACAGTATCAGTTCCTTCGGGCAACATGGCACCGGTCATTACTTCCAGACAATGGTTGGCTTTCTTCAACTTCTTTCCTGGCTCACCAGCTGCCTGTACGGCTTCAATAAAGAATTCCGCTCCAACTTTCAATGAAGCATATTGAATTGCTATTCCATCCATGGCTACCCGGTTGAAAGGTGGAAAGTCACGATCCGCCACTATCCTTTCGGCCAGCACCTTGCCAACAGCTTCTTCGATCTGAGCACTCTTTGGACGTGATTTAAATAACGAGGCCCATACAACTGCCGATGCTTCTGCTACACTTACCATGTGATTTTTTATAACTTTGTTTAACGCCAAGGTACATGACTAAAAAGAAATTTACACACATCGACTCGTCTGGCAACCCAACCATGGTCGATGTTTCTGAAAAAAAAATCACCAAACGAACTGCCAAAGCACAAGCCATTGTAAATGTTGGCTCCACCATTCTCCGTCAGATTAAAGATAACGAACTCATCACTAAAAAAGGACCTGTATTTCAAACGGCCATTATTGCGGGGGTGATGGGTGCCAAACAAACATCATCCCTCATTCCATTCTGTCATCCTTTGGGATTGGAAGATTGTCAAATCAAAATTCACGTCTCCAAAAATAAGATTGTTATTGATAGCACAGCAACTATAACCGGGAAAACTGGAGTAGAAATGGAGGCACTTACCGCTGTATCCATTGCCGCTTTAACGGTATATGATATGTGCAAAGCCCTATCCCATACTATCATTGTAGAAGAAATAAAATTGATGGAGAAAACCGGAGGCAAAAAAGATTTTAAACGTAGCGCATAATCTATGACACTTCGCAAACGACTTTACTTAACCCTTACACCAAATGAAAAAGGTGGAATACTTGAGCGGGTTTTTGAAATTGTTTTAATCTCCATTATTATTCTCAATATCCTCGCCATCGTATTGGACTCGGTAAAAGATATTGAGCAGCAGTATGTGGATTTTTTTAAAACCTTTGAAGAATTCTCAGTACTATTTTTCACCATCGAATACATTGCCCGACTTTATTCGATTGTGGAAAATCCAAAGTATAAAGATCCCATAAATGGAAGAGTGAAATACATTATCTCTCCTTTGGCGATTATCGATTTATTGGCCTTCCTACCCTTCTATATCGGATTCTTTTTTGTTGACCTTCGCTTCTTGCGAATATTCAGATTGATGGCATTATTCCGGATGTTTAAGATCACTCGTTACCTCCATGCTCTCAATATTTTTAAACGTGTGCTAAACGATAGGAAAGAACAACTCCTATTGAGTTTTTTGTTTATCCTGTTTATTCTGGTCATCATTTCGTTTGTTATGTTTTATACTGAGCGAGAAGCGCAACCTGAAGTATTCAGCAGCATACCTGCAACCATGTGGTGGGGAATTGCAACGCTCACCACTGTTGGCTACGGTGATATGGTGCCAATAACAACGCTCGGAAAATTTTTAGGTGGACTCTTTGCCATTGCGGGAGTCGGCCTACTGGCTTTACCGGTTGGTATTCTGTCTTCTGGATTCTTCTCAGCCATTCAAAATAAGGCTATAAAAGAATCCATAAAATGCCCGCATTGCGGAAAAGAAATTATTGATGGAGAAGAACATTAGGCAGTCCTTATCTCCTGTTCTCTTTGGATTAATTCTGGCTGGCGGAAAAAGTTCGAGAATGGGTTTTGATAAAGGTTTGATTGATTATCACGGAAAACCTCAAAGCCAATACCTTTTTGATCTCCTGGGAAAGTATTGTAATCAGGTCTTTACATCGTGCAAGGACTCCAATGATATTCCTAAAACGCTTAATCCTCTTCCCGATCAATTTCAAATCAATAGTCCTTTAAACGGAATACTCAGTGCATTTCGATTCAACAAAGATGTTGCGTGGCTTACAATTCCAGTTGATATGCCAACGATTGATACTACTGTTGTTGAGTTTCTCCTGGCACATCGGAATGAATCAAAGAAAGCAACTTGCTTCTTCGATTCTGATAGAACAAATCCAGAACCTTTATTTACACTCTGGGAACCATCCGCTTCAGATGATTTGATAAAATTTCATAAGTCAGGGAGAATCAGCGCTCGTGATTTTCTAAAACAATCTGACATCCACATTCTTTCTGTTCCAAATAGCCGATACTTGACGAACATCAACAGCGAAGAAGAATGGAAGCAATTTAAAAGAGATCCGAATCAATTCTCATAAAGAATGGTAAGCTCAACGCGCCTGTTCTTTGCGCGATCTTCCGGTGTTTCATTTTTATTGAGCGGCTCACTCATTCCCTTACCATCAGAAACGATTCTCTCGTCATCCACACCTTTTTCAATCAAGTAGTCTTTAAGAGTCTGTGCTCTATAGGTCGACAATTTCAAATTGAATTTCTCGGAACCTACGTTATCGGTGTGTCCGGTAAGTTTAATTTTCAGTTCCGGGTTATCAACCAATGCTTTTGCTAAATCATTCAGATAGGTTGTAGCCGCTTCGTCAAGAACGGTACTGTTAAACTCAAAATTGAAATGCAAAGTGGCCTTTTCCAAGATTAAAGGTTCGTGCTGAATATTGCCGGCATTTGCATTAGCTACCACAGAATCTTGCTTTTGCTTTAGTCGTGAACTTAAATCTTCTTTTACAGGATTGGGTTTTACCTTCAATGAGTCAGTAGCGGGAACCGGTTTCTTAACAACATTCTTCACCTGATTATTCACAGCAGGTTTCTTCTTGGCTTGCTCCTGTTGCTTTTTAAGTTGTTCCTGACGCTCTTTCTTTCCTTTCGGCAGAACCAGTCTTCGAAATTCAAGTCCCACTTCAAAGGCACCTGTATTCGCTACGTTTGTAACAATCACAGGAAAATCATAACTAATCCCAATAGAGAATTTTTCCTGATGAAATTGTAACCCGATAATTCCAGATCGGCCAACAACATATTTTGTTATCAAGTCGACATGTGCTGAAACTTGATTTGGATATGGTTTGATTTTATATCGCGTTATTCCTCCAATATTGAATACATTCCGGTTTGAATTTCGGGTGTACAAAACTTCCGGAAGAAAACTAATATCACCTTTATGCAGCAACCGAAAGCCGAAAGACATAACTCCTGTTGAATTGAGTTGACTGGTTGATGTTAAGTATGAATCTTCCGGTTTGTTGAAGTCAAAAAACGAAACGCCCCAATACGCTATCTTATCACCAAGCTTATCCAAGCGTTGCCAATACAATCCGGTACTAAAGGTGAAGTAATTATAGATCGCGCCACTTAAATTCTCACCGTTCGAAATGGTTTCATCAAATCCACGATCGGAAACATATTGTGATCCGGTATACAGGCCATCTAAATTTAATTTGCTTGATTGATACAAAGTCTTTACACCAAGGGAAAGTGTTTGACCTTTTGTTAATGTAACGGTGATTGAATATGACAACGCAATCTCGCTCGTCTTGAAAATTCC
>JANODK010000009.1:0-2723 GCA_031412655.1 Chryseolinea sp. | reverse complement strand
GCCCCGACATTTATGTCGGGGAACAAATAAAAATAAACCAAAGGGGCTTTAGCCCAATGTAATTTTGGCTAAAGCCAAATATTTTTGCCATTCATTTCCCAAGACATAAATGTCCGGGCTATTGCATAATCTCGGTTAAAGATAACTGGCACTTGATGCCCAGTGAATTTGCCAATTGCCCTTGCTTACTGCCCACTTATTTAGAGTCTTGTAAATCGTCCAGACTGATTATCTTTGCCACCGCAAAAAATTATGGTGCTCAATCCTAAAATTTACGAGGAAGTAAAGAAGATATTCACAGCCTATCTGGAGAATAAGGAACTTCGTAAAACGCCCGAGCGCTACGCAATTTTGGAAGAAATTTATTCGCGTGATGGTCATTTTGATGTAGAGTCACTCTATATCAGCATGAAAAACAAGAACTATCGCGTTAGCCGGGCAACGGTTTATAATACCTTGGATTTGTTGGTGGAGTGTGATCTGGTGAGCAAGCATCAATTCGGTAAAAACCTGGCGCAATACGAAAAATCATTTGGATACAAACAGCACGATCATCTTATTTGCACTGAATGCCATAAAGTAGTAGAGTTTTGCGATCCGCGTATTCAAAACATTCAGAATACGGTCGAAGAAATCCTTCACTTTAATGTCGTTCATCATTCGCTGATCTTGTATGCGTCTTGCACCAAGCAGAATTGCGAAAACAAAAAATCCTCTAACTAATTTTGATATGGTTTTTAATCATGAAATAAAAGGGAATACGCTTGTCCTGACCTTGTCAGGCGATTTGATTGGCGAAGACACAGGCTCTTCGGTTTTGGAAACTGCGAGCAATGCCATTCAGGAAAAAGTATTGAAATGCATTATCGACATATCAGCCCTGCGCTATATTAATAGTAGTGGCATTGGTGTATTGATTACAATCCTCACCAAGTTTAGAAACAAAGGTGGCGATGTGTATTTAATGAAGCCATCTGAAAGTGTTCAAAAACTTTTAGTCATTACAAAACTGAATGCCATTTTTCAGATCATTCAGTCAGAAGGAGAAGTTCTTTAATCGTTAAATAAAAATCAGAATGTCGAAGGTAGATGTATTGCTAGGTCTTCAGTGGGGTGATGAAGGCAAAGGTAAAATTGTGGATGTGCTTGCACCGAAGTATGATGTCGTAGCGCGATTTCAAGGTGGACCAAACGCAGGACATACACTTGAATTTGATGGCATTAAGCATGTACTCCATCAAATACCTTCTGGAATTTTCAGGGCAACGACCAAGAACATTATCGGGAACGGTGTAGTGCTGGATCCTATCGTCTTCAAAGCAGAGATTGAAAAACTGCAGAAGTATAATCTGAATGTAAAAGCCAATCTTTTTATTTCGAAGAAGGCAACCCTTATACTTCCTACCCATCGGCTGCTCGATCAGGCATATGAGAAAGCAAAAGGAGATAATAAGATCGGTTCTACATTAAAAGGAATCGGTCCTACCTATCAGGATAAGATTGGCAGACAAGGACTTCGCGTAGGCGATATTCTTTCAGCAAGCTTCCACGCACGATTTAAGAAACTAATTGAAATACATTTTAATATTCTAAAGGATCATGACATCCAATTTGATTGGAATGTATTGGAAGCTCAGTTCCTGGAAGCTGTTGATTTCCTGAAAACATTTACGCTTGTCGATAGCGAGTATGTATTGAATAAGGAATTGACGGATGGCAAACGGATTTTAGCAGAAGGTGCTCAGGGAGCGTTGCTTGATATTGATTTTGGTAGCTATCCTTTTGTAACAAGTTCAAATACGGTAACAGCAGGAGCGTGTACAGGCCTTGGTGTTGCTCCTCGTCACATTGGTGAAGTGTATGGTATCTTTAAAGCATACAGCACACGCGTGGGCAGCGGACCATTCCCAACTGAATTAATAGATGAGGATGGCGAACGCATGCGCAAAGAAGGAAACGAATTTGGTTCAACCACAGGTAGACCAAGACGTTGTGGATGGATTGATCTTCCATCATTAAAGTATTCCATCATGATTAATGGTGTTACGCAACTGCTAATGATGAAGGCAGATGTGCTCAGTATTTTTGAAAAAATAAAAGTGTGTACTAAGTATCAACTGTTAGATGGTACGATTACAGACATGATTCCATATGAAGTAGTGAATGAAAAAATAATTCCGATCTACGAAGAGTTAAAAGGTTGGAGTGTGAACATTCAGGGAATCTCAAAAGAAAGTTTGCCTGCTGAGTTAAACGACTACATAAAGTTTTTAGAAAGAGAACTTCAAGTGCCCATTACGATGGTATCAACCGGTCCGGATCGTACACAGACGATCTACAGATAAATAGATTTATAAAATATTTTTGGTCAGCACTTGCACTGATATAGTTGAAAGTATACATTTGCATCCCCTTTCAGAAGGAAAGTGTTTGAGAGATCAAAAAAGAGGGTTCTAAAGGTTGCGAAAGCGGTAGAATCTACGATTAACTGATACAGTTAAAACGTTCTTTGAATGAATGGATTGATAGCGGACCCGGTCCTATTTGTAGTGATACAGATGGAGATCGAAGTTAATTCCAGTGATGGAATAGAAATAAATTTGAGAGCAACAGGCAATCAGACACACAATGTAGCGGATAGTTTGGATTGCCGGAAGGTAGTCGAACGAGTCAGCACGGAGAGGTTTGGAAGAGCAATCGACTAAACTAATCTTAAAAGAATT
>JANODK010000008.1:0-37816 GCA_031412655.1 Chryseolinea sp. | reverse complement strand
TAGTTATAATAAACTGATATAGTCATAATATTCAGACTAATATTGATTATCAATACGTTATGAAAGGAAATTGTTTAGAAGATCTCAAAAGGTGCCCGGTAACAGCAACAATGGAGATCATGGGAGGTAAGTGGAAGCTGTTGATCTTACACCTCATCAACAATGATATCAACCGATTTGGCAAGATGGATATGATGCTGAGGGGCATCAGTAAACAAATGCTTACAGCTCAGCTTCGCGAACTTGAGCGAGACGGAATCATTGATCGCATTATCTATCCTGAGATCCCGCCAAGAGTAGAGTATACTTTAACTGAAAAGGGCAAATCACTTCTTCCTATAATCAATCTCATGAAAGAGTGGGGTAATGAAAATATTCTGAATGTAAAAGATGAAAGTCCATCGGTTGCCACTAATTAGCAAGGCAACAATATTCCAAATCTCCAGGTATATCATCCACAAAAGTCTTTCGACAATCTGGAGTAGGATGAACGAATCATCACATCTTAAATCAACCATTTGACGTAGCTGAACACACAGCTATCATCCAATATTCTTACTCAAAAGTTGTTTTTTTGGCTTTTACCAATTTAATATAAGTAATTATTTGTCAATTAATTACGGTCAATATTTTACAGAAGTAAAGTAGCTATTTGATTAAAACTGCAATTACGAATAAAATAATTGTAATATATTTACTGCAATTACGACTAATATCGATATGAAGAAGACAAAACTCGGTGAATTTGAAGAGTTAGTGCTACTCACAGTAGCTGCACTTCAGCAGGAAGCTTATGGCGTTGAGATTAAAAGAGAACTTGAAGAAAGGCTAAAGGAAAGGCTAAGTGTCGGTTCAATTCAGTCTGCTCTTAAGCGAATGGAAGAGAAGGGATTTCTTACTTCTGAGTTTGGTGAAGCGACTTTGAAAAGGGGAGGAAAGCGCAAGCGCATTTACGCCACCACATCCTACGCGCACAAGGTGCTTTCTGAAATGAAAGAAATCCGCAGTGGTTTATGGAATTCAATACCAACCACAGCCGGAACAATGACTCCCGAGTTAAAAGTAATATGATTCAGACCAACGAAATCAGTCCACCGAAATGGCCAGTCAAATTCCTGCGATTCTTTATTAAGAAAGAATATTTGGAAGAGATTGAAGGTGATATGGAGGAAGTCTTTCAAGACAACGTTGAGCGATTGTCTCTGTCGAAGGCGAGAAGAATGTATACGTTGGAGATGCTGAAATTACTTCGCCCGGTTCTGATAAAAAATGTAAATGGTTTTCAGCGCATAAACGAATACTCCATGTTTAAAAACTACTTCAAAACTTCCTTTCGGAGCTTGATGAAAAATCCAATGAGCTCGTTCATCAACGTATTCGGATTGTCCGTTGCCATTGGTATTTGTCTTCTGGTCTATACTTTCCTTGAATATGATCGCAGCATAGACAAATTTCACGAACACAAAAATGAAGTCTATCTCGCCACCTTTTATGCTGATCGTGATGGAACTGTACAACGATATGGAACTTCACCCAGGCCATTGGGTGAAATGCTTAAACAGGATTTTGATCAGATCAAAAAAACATGCCGCGTTGAAGATCGAAGTGTTGTACTCAAACAAGGTGACAATGTATTTCACGAACAAGTTCGCTATGCTGATGCTGAGTTTTTAGAGATGTTCACCTTTCCATTAAAGTGGGGATCAGCGAGTTCGCTATCTGATTTGAATAGTATTATTCTCAGCGAAGACATGTCGGTTAAGTATTTTGGTAGTGAAAACCCGGTTGGTCGCGACATGCTGATGATCTGTGATGATCAGACAAAGAAAACATTTACCGTAACAGGAGTAGCGGCAACCTTTCCAAAAGCACGTGCCATCGAATTTAATTTCCTAATCAATTATAATAATGTTCGTGTTGCAGATCCTCAATATGATGTAAACGATTGGAAAGAATTTTTGAATGCTACCCTTATACAAGTAGACAATCCATCTGAGCTTAAGGCTATTGCGCAAGGCATGGAGAAATACACGACGTTACAAAATGAAGTGCAGCACGATTGGGCCATATCATCTTTTGCTTTTGAACCACTGTCAACGTTGTATGAACACTCATATAATATTAAAAACTGTATTTCGCAAGACTACAATGTTGAAGGCCGAATCGGTATGCCCATCATTGCCATCTTTATGCTAGCGTTGGCGTGCTTTAATTATATAAACATTGCTATAGTTTCAGCAGCGAAACGACTTAAAGAAATCGGAGTGCGAAAAGTAATTGGTGCGAACAGAGCCAAAGTAATTGTGCAGTTTCTAACTGAAAATATTGTGGTTACAGGCTTTGCTTTGGTTGTCGGGTTGATTTTGGGTGTGCTCATTTTCATACCTTGGTTTGTTCAATTCACGGCATGGCCACTAGAAGCCAATTTACTGGATGGCAATCTCTGGATATTCCTTTTGGCATTGATGCTTTTTACCGGAATTGCATCTGGCATTTATCCAGCATTCTATATTTCAAAGTTTGAAGCTATACGAATATTCAAAGGTTCGCTCGAGTTTGGAAAGAAGAACCCGCTGACGAAAGTATTCCTAGGCATTCAGTTAATTCTGGCATGCATCACTATTTCTGCTGGCGTGGTGTTTACTCAAAACAATAGTTACCAACGAAATCGAAGTTGGGGATATAATCAGCGAGAAGCTTTATACATCAATGTTCCCGACCAATCCGCGTTTGAGAAAATGAAAGTCGTTATGGCTCAGGATCCGGATGTTGTTTCCCTTTCCGGATCAATGGATCATTTGGGAAGGAGTGTTTCTACTGCAATAGTACACATGCCACCGAATCATCATTATGAAGTAAATCAACTATCCGTTGATGCAAACTATTTTGAAACCATGGGGCTTGAGCTAATCAAAGGACGCGGCTTCAAAGAACATTCTGAAAGTGATAAGCAAGCTGTGGTGGTGAATGAACTTCTCGCTCAGAATTTGAATTTGACTGAACCGATCGGCCACCAATTTGAGATCGATAGCATCAAGTATGAAGTGATTGGTGTTTTGAAAGAATTTCACAACGAAAGCTTCTTCAACAAAGTGCAACCCACCATTTTTAAAGTTGCTGAGGAAAAGGATTACCGCTTTTTATCGATGCGTGTTAAAAGTGGTTACGAAGCAAAGACCTACGCGGTATTACAAAGTAAATGGACTAAACTGTATCCGGAAATTCCTTTTCAGGGCGGCCACCAGGAAGACGTATGGAGCGGTTATTTTGCGAGCCTTGATAAATCAGTAGCATTCAATCGAATCATTGCCATCGTTGCTGTGATGTTGGCAAGCTTGGGATTGTATGGTTTAGTTACCTTAAATGTAGCAGGTCGTGTAAAAGAATTTAGTATTCGAAAAACATTGGGAGCACGACTCCACAACATTGCTACCATTATCATGAAACAATATATTCTATTAACCGCCATAGCACTTCTTATTGGCGCACCGATCAGCTACATGTTTACGCAGGCATATTTGAATATGCTGTTCTCGTATTCCATGCCATTGGGTTTTTCGGGGATTATTATATCGATGCTCATTCTGATTTTTGTTTTGCTGGCTGTGATTTCTACGCAGATTAGAAAGGTATCCAAATCAAATCCGGTTGAAGGATTGAAAGCTGAATAATGAAACAAAACAAATGAGCGAATCCCCACACGATATTCATCCTCCGCACTGGCCTCTAAAGGTTTTGAGATTCTTTGTAAAAGAAGAATACCTCGAAGAGATTGAAGGCGATATGGAAGAAGTGTTTCGGGATAACCTGGAGCAACATTCACTGCGAAAGGCGCGGAGGTTGTATTGGATAGAGATGGCGAAGCTGCTTCGGCTTTCGCTGGTGAAGAATATAAAATTTTTACAACGACTAAATCAATACGATATGTTCAGAAATTACTTTAAAGTTTCGATGCGGGGTTTGCTGAAAAATCCGTTGAATTCTTCTATCAATATTATTGGACTATCCGTTTCGATTGGATTTTGCATACTCGTTTATGCCTTTGCGCGTTGGACATATAGCACAGACCAGTTCCATGAGCATAAACACAATGTGTACCTCACTACCTTCTTTGCTAACCGCGATGGTTCAGAACAACAGTTCGGTGGCACTCCGAGACCGCTCGCAGAGATTTTGCGAAACGATTTCTCTCAAATCGAAAAAGTGTGCCGTGTTGAAGATCGCCCGGTAATTATAAAACAAGGCGATCAGGTTTTCCATGAGCGCGTGCGCTATACTGATCCTGAATTTTTGAGCATGTTTACCTTTCCACTTAAGTCGGGAAGTGCAGCTTCGCTGAAAGATGTGAACAGCATCATTTTGAGTGAAGATATGGCCGTGAAATACTTTGGTGAAGAGAATCCGATTGGTCAAATGCTGTTGGTGAAGTTTGATAAGGACAGGACTAAGGAATTTAAAGTCACAGGTGTAGCGAAGGAATTTCCGCAATCCATCACCATTGCGTTTGACTTCCTCATCAATTTTGAAAACTTCCGAACCTCTGAACCCGATTATGATTTTCATGACTGGAATGCGTTGGTCAATGCCACCCTGATTCAGGTGAAGCAACCGAAAGACATAAAGTCAATTGCTGCGAGTATGGATAAATACCGGCTCATACAAAACAAGGCGGTTCAGAAAGACTGGGCTATTAGTTCATTTGGTTTTGAACCACTGGCCACGTTGCACAAACAATCTGAATACATTCGTGATGATATTTCCCGCAGTTCGAAGAGTAATTATTCTTCAGTGAGGTATATGGTATTTATGGGATCTTTTATGCTGGCATTAGCGTGTTTTAACTTTATCAATATTGCAATCGCATCCGCTGCTAAAAGATTAAAAGAGATTGGTGTGCGTAAGTCAATCGGTGCAAATCGAAGTACGGTAATTATTCAGTTCTTATCCGAGAACGTGGTGATTACTTTTTTTGCACTTCTCTTAGGGTTGCTGGTGGGTTATACCTTTTTTATTCCGGGTTTTGAATACCTCTGGCATTTCAACATGGGCTTCTCGTTTGCTGATCCGAGCCTCTGGATTTATTTACCGATTATCTTATTTGTTACAGCCATTGCTTCGGGTGCCTATCCCGCTTTCTACATTTCGAAATTTCAAGCCGTTGGAATTTTAAAGGGCTCAGTCAAGTTTGGACAGAAGAATCCGATGACCAAGCTCTTTCTGACATTGCAATTAATACTGGCATGCATCTTTATTACAGGTGCAGTCATGTTTACTCAGAATAGTCGTTACATGGCACACCGTGAGTGGGGTTACAATCAGGATGAAGCGCTCTATGCAGCAGTATCTGATCAAGCTGCTTATGAACAATTACACGCGTTGATGGTGCAAGACCCTGATGTTATATCTGTGGCTGGGTCTGTTCATCATTTAGGGAAAAATAATACATCAGCTGTGTTGCATTTTCCCGATCGCAACTATGAGGCAGATCAGCTGCAGGTAGATCCACAGTATTTTGAAACGATGGGTATTCCATTGAAGGAAGGACGCTTGTTTACAGACCATGAAGGAAGTGATCAGCAAGCCGTAGTTGTGAATGAATTACTGGTGAAGAACATGGGATGGACGCAAGCTGTTGGACAAACTTTTACAATGGATAGTCTTACCTATGAAGTGGTGGGAGTGGTGAAAGATTTTCACAGCTATAGTTTTTTCAAATACATCCAACCTACCATTTTCACAGTAGCAGACAAAGCAGCTTATCGCTTTTTGTCAATGAAAGTAAGACCTCATTCTGAAAGCAAAGTCTATAGTGTATTGCAAACAAAGTGGGCAACACTTTTTCCGGAAGTTCCCTTTGAAGGAGGACATCAGGAAGATGTGTGGGGCAATTATTTTATTGAGTTGGGTATTCATGGTTTGGTTTGGAGAGTGATTGCCATCATCGCCATTGGCTTAGCGGGTCTTGGTTTGTATGGTTTGGTCTCGCTAAACGTAACGGGAAGAATAAAGGAATTTAGCATACGCAAAGTGCTGGGAGCAGAGCTGAAGAATATAGCCAGGAATATTTATAGTCAGTATGCATTACTTTTTACGATAGCACTTACTATAGGTGCTCCTGTCAGCTATACACTCATCAAACTGGTCTTTGATACTTCCTATGAATATCACATGCCGGTGGATTTTTCGGGAGCAGCCATTGCGGTCACCATTCTAACTTTTGTTTTGTTGTTGACCATTGCTACTCAGATTCGAAAAGTATTAACATCCAATGCAGTGCATGGATTGAAATCAGAGTAGAATGATCCAAGCAAATTATGAAATAGAAAAATGATCAGTATTCAAAATAATGGAGTAATGGCTTCTTGTTATAGACTGTTTTAAAAAAGCAATCGTTAGTTGCTGCTGAAGGCAACTAACGATTATTATAAATTAGACATTTAGAAATTAGAAAGAAATTATTATCGCAATAATCTTCCAAGTAATCCTCCCATACTTCCATTGCTGCGACTTGTAGCAAGACCCGATAGTAAAGAACCTAATCCACCACTCACTCCAGTTTGGCTACCATTGCCTGAAAGCATACCTCCAAGCATGCCTCCCAGTCCTCCTCCTTGATTAGAAACCGAATTCGAACTTCTTCTACCCAATGTTCTTCCCGCTAAGCCTCCTAATAAAATTGGTCCAAGAAATCCAAAGATACTTTTGCCTATGGATTGCATATTGAAGCCCGCATTCGAAAATTTATCTTGCATACCGGTTGAACGCAAAAAATTTGGTTCGCTGTACTCATCAGGAGTGTGTTTTTCATTCGCAGCTTTCGTTACAAATTGATCGAGTATCGAAAATTGATTATCGTTAACATTAAGATATTTCGAGACCTTTTCAATGTTTCCTTTTTCCTCTGCTGTATAACTATCGTCTACTTTTGCCATAGCAATAAGATCGGTGATGAGTCCGTAACGCAAATCACTTTGCTTCAACACATCCAAAGAATTTTTAAGGTTTTGGCCAGAAGCATCTTTAGCCGCCTCAATAATGTTTTCCTCATCCTCTGACGAGAGTCCGGCATCATTAGAGACTTCGCGCAAATGTTCTAGTTCTTCATCGCTTGCCATTCTATCGGAAGTTGCCAGTGCGGCAAGCGCGGATAAGTAAGCTGTCTTTTCCTGAGCTGTAAAGTTGCTGAGTAGAATGTTTTGTTTGGTTTCCATAGTCGTTTTGTTTAGAGATGATTTTCCATTTATGAAGAAAAATCATGCCATCGAAAACGAAATAAATTTAGCATTGGAACCTAAAGTATAAATGTGGAAATCATCTCATGTAAACACGCAGCATAAGTTTTAAAAGAATAATTCCCCTCCTCTGTGGAATTACTTGCCCATATATTTTCTTTTATCCACTAAATAAAAGGCAAACATCTATGGCATTATTTTTCGATAGAGATGTGTTATTCAAATATTTAAAAACTAAATTATTACTACCATGGGACTATTAGATTTTTTTAAAAAGGGAGTTGAGAAACCTGTCGAAAAAAAGGCAGAAGTCAAGCCAACCGTACAGATAAGAAGCTATACCATTAAAAGTGGCGACAGTCTTTCAAAACTTGCTAAGCAATTTTACGGAGATGCTTCTGCCTGGGAGAAAATCTTCAAGGCAAATCAGGGTTTAATTAAAGATCCTGATAAAATTTATCCTGGTCAGCAAATTATTATACCCTAACCTTAAATTTTAATTTTATGAAAAACTTGATACTGCCATTTTTGCTTATTCTATTATCAGTTAGTGGATGCGCAAAGAAATCTGATACATCTTTAACGAACGAAGATAAAATTGCGGGCGAGACCGAGAAAACCTGGGTTGCTACGCGCGAAACAAATGCCGAAGGTGATAAGGACAAATTAACACGTGACGAAAAAAAAGAAAAAATAACTTTTTGGCGCAATGGCAATGTAAAAATGGGAGATAATGATCAGGCAATGAGTGGCCAATGGTCTTATGAAGGTTCCACTTTAACAATGCATTTTACCGGTCAGGATATTACCGAGAATTTTACTGTAGTAGAGTTGACCAATGATAGGATGCAACTTAAAGCGGGTGATGGTTCTGAATTAATAATGAAACCAAATTAATTTTGCAGTTTAATTTGGACTAGTAAATGGAGTAGAGAAGAGCGGAAATTTTCGCGGTTCTCTATTCTATTCAATAGAATTCAGCCATTCTGGAGAATTCGAATTCCTGCAAGCTCCAAGTAAAGTTTCCACTTTGGCACTTGCTATTTTGAAATCAAACTTACTACCTATAATACATCACATCGCACTCCGGGTGCTTTGCCTTAAAGTTTTCTATTGCACGATTCGAAACTTTTGTATTGTAGCACTTTAATGTTTTAAGCTTTAGGTTGTCCAGCGGATCAAGTTTGCTAGCGTTCGTATTGGAGCAATCAAGATATTCCAGGTGTTCCAATTTTTCAAGTGCATCCAGTCTTTTGATTTGTGTTCCAGAACAATTTAATTTCTTCAGCTGACTTAAATTGCCCACAACCTTCAAATCTTCTACAGGTGTATTGGAAATATCAAGATCTTCTAACGTTGCAAATAAGCTCAACGATTCAATTTGTTGGATAGGACTACTGGTGGCATGCAGAGACGTTAATGATTTTATATTTTCCAATGGCGGTATTGCAGTGATAGCGGTTCCTGAAAAGTGCAATTCCTTCAAATGCACAAATTCACTTAAGGCATTCAAGTCGCTTACTGGTGCATCTTTGAAATGCAGGGCTTCCTGTTCCGTTAACTTATGTAAGTTCTCTCTCGTTGAACTGGAATCCCTTCCCATCTGAAGCCTGAATACATCTTTCCAATTATTGTTTAAGGTATTCCACCACCGATTCAAATGAACGGTCTTAAAAATTAAAAGGCATTTTGGATTCTTCTCCAGAAATTCACGGGCACTGATGTCATGGACTATTGTATTATCGGCATAGAATCGCTCAAGACTTGGTAGTGCTAAGCGCTCCATGTTTTCTATTTTACTTTTGTCTGCCCTAAAAATTTTTAGTTTGTTGAATTGAGCAATGATTGCAATATTACTGACCTCAGTCTCACTGATGTCTAGATATTTGATTTCTTTATGATCTTGCAATGGAGATAAGTCGCTGATGCCAGAGCGGTTAGCAATCAACACGCGCAACATTGTAAGTTTGCGGAGTGGCTCCAAAGTATTCAATCGAATATTGCCACCCATATTGATGGAATCCAAATGCGATAGGTTTGCCATTTCTTCTTTCGATGGCGCGAGTCCTACCTTTGCCGCCTTACTCAATACATCTTGCCATGCTGGAGAAAGTGTATCCCACCAGCTTTGTAAATTATCAGAATCAAAAATGACTTGCACTTTCGGCTGGACAGCAAGGAAACTATTAGCCGCTTCTCTGTTAATACCACTATAATCAGCATAGACTTTTTCAAGGTGTGATAACTTCTGCAAGGCCATCAGGTTTGCAACGGAGGTATAATTAGCATGCAATACAGTTAGGCTTTCAAGATTGCTCAATGCCTGAATATCGCTAATGCGTGTGCTATCGATATCAAGTGTCAATAACTTCTTAAGATTTTTTAATGGATTCAAATCCTGAATGGATGTTCCGGAAAGATTTAGCCCTGTTATGTTCACAAGATTTTCAAAAGGAGTCAGATCAGAAATCTTTGTATTGGCGAGATCTGCATTTTTCAGCTCGGTGAGCAATGCAATGTTTGAAAAATCACGCACTGGTGTTTCACTGATGTTTAGGTTTTGCAGCAACGGCATTTTTTCGACAATGGAAATATCCGTGACCATTGTCTGACGGATATCAAGACTCACCAATTTGTTTGCATACTTTAATGGCGACAGATCTACAATTTTTGTGTTTGCTATTTCGAGCATCTCTAATTCAGTAAGGTTGCGAATAGGAGTGAGGTCTTTCACATTAGTATTGTAGAGACTAAGGGATCTTAAATTGAGAAGTCTCGATAAAGGCTCTATGTCTTGAATCATTCCATTGTTACTGAGATCAAGTTCTTCAGCGGATGTAATTGTTTTGATTTCATTAATGTTCAAACTATCAGCTGTACTATTAACGGGCAATTTTTTTCGTAGAATCGTTTGCCATTCTGCTGAAAGTTCATTCCACCAATTGGTTAATGCTTCTTTTTCATTGAATTCGTTGGTATAGATGCTTACGATTTTCAGATCCTGAACATCAGGCTGATAATTTACTTCAATGTAACGAGGTGTTGTGTTGGTGATTACTTTCCCATCGGTTGTCGTTCCACTCAATACACGCCTGGTGGACACTTTATAGAAAAGTTCACCACTCTTCAGTGTGCTGCTCTTGATGTCTTCAATAGTAAATTCAAACTTCACATCCTTGAAAAAGAAATCAACATCTTTTAGATAGGGTACAATGTCTTTGTTAGTGACCACTACTCGCTCTTCATCCAGATCGTCTTCAATCTGAACTTTAGCGTCTCTGAATATTTTGGAATAGCTTTCTTTGACAAGTACTTCTTTATCGCGTGTGGACGTGCTGCTGCTGCCGAGTGTGTTTAGTAAATATTGAAGAAAGGCAACGATGTCTCGTACGCGTTTTTCATCTTCCGTAGGGTTTACGGTGCGAACTACAGGTTTTGGTGGTGGTGTAGTTTTAGTGACTTTTTTTTTCGGTGGTGCTTGCTTTTTTTGTGGCTGTGTTTTTTGAACCGTCTTCTTTACAGGCTTCTTTTTGGTTTGCGCATCAACACTGAAAGAAAGAAGAAATAGCAATGCAAAAGAGGTAATTAAAAGTCGATATCGTTTCATAATGTACCTCATGTATTTGCAATTATTACTTTGAGCATCTTAGTGACTTTGCGTCTTGGTGGCGGCTATTCTAGCCACGAAGCCTCGAAAACACAAAGGATCACTAAGGAGTCAGATCAATTATATAAATAATTTAGCATTAGTTTTTTCTCTGCATCATTGTTCAGCTTCACGAGATTTGAAATTAGCCAACCTGTATTATAGCCCGGCCTGTTAAATTGTGAAAGCTCAAAATACCATCCGTCCACCTGAAAGAAGTGAAACTTCACATCGTCTACCGATTTGAATTTTAAATTTCCTTTTTTTATCTCATATAGAAATATCGAAAGGTGATCGGGTGTAAACTTTTTCACGGTAAACTGACTTACACTATCTGTATTGACAAATGCTTTTCTCAAATTCATGAAATCCAATTCATGACTCAATGGATGAAGAAACCGGCCAACTTTTGTAGTGTCCCGTTGAAAATAGGGATCAAACATATCTGCATGTACTTTACTGATCACCCACTTATACCCGAGATGATCTTTTTCAAGCTCCATGTATAATGTAATGGGTTGGCTTACACCATTCATCGTGAAGATAGTGTGCACTTCTGAAAACCAGTTGTTATCATGGAAGTTGATAATGGACGCTTCACCTTTGTCTAATACATATTTTACGAATTCTATTTTGAGCGAAGAACTTATTCCGGTGTTACGTTCATCAAACAACATTCCGAGATAGCTCTTCCTTAGCTTCGTACTTCTGTATTGTCTATCCTTCGGATAATAGCGATCTCCTTTCTCACTCTCTTCACCATTGAACCGTCTAAAAAATTGGTTGACTTGTTTTGATTCAGCATATAGCTTGCTCTCATCCATGTCTCCCACAATCTGCGCAGTCACTGGACGTACGAGGATCATGAGCATCGTAAAAAAAATGTATTTCAATGTTGTATGATTAGTTGGTTAAGACATCAATTGCCGGTATTTGGTAACCGTCAGCTTGTTATACTCCAGTTTCGGTCACCCGTATATCCCCGAGTAACACATCCCAAAACTCAATAGTCCTTCCTTGTATCTGAGTTTTTTTACGTTCTACATATATGGTGATGTCTTTCTTTGTAGTGTCTTTGTATTTCATACCATCATCAGATTCGCCTTCAAAGCGTTGATAGATTGTAACCACTCCAACATACCGCCCATCGGGTTGTCTTTCCAAATCGCTGATGTAATGTATATCATACCACTTAATGGAAACACGGTCATAGTTCAACGCCATTAAGCGTTCAAAGTATTTACGCACTTTGTAATAATTCACTTCTTTATTTTTCAAATTTGAAACACCCATCTCGCTTCCCGGAGAAAAGAGTTCTTCAGCTCTATCCATCACACGACTGGATTCTGAAAAAGCAGTCTTCTTGTTGCCAATGATGCTGATGTATTTACTTAAGTCGCGCACTTTCTCCAGTGCGAGCGAATCAATGGCCTGCTTACGCTCCGGACTAACCTCATCCGATTGGGCAAATAAGGTTCCGCTTAGTGCGAGACTGAATAGGAATAGAAACCGGAATTTATAATCGTTGTTGAACATTGAAATAATATTTAAAAGTGAAATCAAAATAAACTTGAAACCTTAAACCTTGAACTTGGAACTAATTTTTCCTAAGCTCCAACTCCGTAATCTTACCATTACCATCCGTCTTAACACTTGAAACGGCATTGATATTTTTCTTCTGATCCTTTAGATAATTAAGGTAATCTTTGATTGTTGTTGGTTTGTCATAATCTTTCAGACCACCCGATTCACTGATGACAATGAACACCGGAGTTTCAGGAGAAGCAAATAAAGTAAGCGCTTCGTTAATGCTGGCGTTGGCGGAACCTAGATTGCTTGAACTGGATATTGCGCTAAAGTATTGACCTACCTTCACGGCTGGAGTACTTGACCGGCTTTCACTTTCTTTTGCGCGTTGTTCGGCTTCCCATTTTGCTTTATCTTCTTCTGCTTTTCTTGCAGCTAATAATTCAGCATCAGCCTTTTTATCGGCTGCCTCACGCTCAATTCTGGCTTTTTCTGCCGCGGCATTGGAAGCTTGCATGGCTTTCTTTTTACTCTGACAGCCAAAGGCACTGATTAAAACTAAAGCCAGTACAATCAGTTTGGATGAATTTCGAATGGTAAGCATCATTATTTGTTTTTGGTTATTATCGAACTCGCTATAGAAAAGAACATGCCATCCTTCCCTGTTCACCTCAGCGATTACTAGAGGATTGAATGCACTTTATCTTTTCCATAACGAAAGAAACGAGCCATTGGTACTCCACAAGTGTGACTTTTTCTCTACATAAATATCGATGTATCACCTTTACTTTAAAGCGTCTGACCGTAAGTAAAGTGCTAAAAGAGTTTACAAATCCTTATAAAATACATATTGCTATAGATTTTATTGCCACGAATGCACGAATTAAAATGCAATATGATCTGCGCCATCTGCGTGTCTTTTAATCCGCGAGATCTGCGGGAAAAAATCTAATTCTCTCTCCCGCTGATCTCGCAGATCTAATTCCAGCTGATGGCGCAAATTGAAACGCAGGTTGAGTTGATTGCTCTATTTTGAAGTTAATCTTTGGGATTTTAGCCCAAGATGAAGTAAAGACAATTTGATTTCAATTGTATCTTCCCCAATACGATTATACAAATAGACTCAGTCAAGACTCCTCTAACTTTTACTTTTTAATGACAATTCTGTGATAAAATCAAACCGAAAAAGGATGATCTGTCAACAGAAGTAACTTACATAAAGTCAAGTGCTTCTGGTTTCCAACCAGTGGAAATGGAATCCGCCAGCTCATCGATTTCGCTTTTTCAATAAAATTACTTTTAAGAAGTCCAGCGAAAGAGATAGACACTAATACTGAATAAGATTATACCTGCAAAGACGGGTACTCCCAAAGGTAAAAGCATTGTATCAAAGGTAATTTCCTTCCAAAGTGCTATTTCCACTGCGTTTACTGCCCACGTTACTGGATTGAGGTTTGTCATGGTCACCATCCACGAAGGCATTATGGCAACCGGAAACATGATGCCACTGAACCAGGCCAATAGTTGCGAAAATGACCAACTCAAAGCACCTGCTGCGCGTTCTGTTTTTACAAAACTGGAAAGGAATGTCATCAGACCTACAAAGAATACTGCATTGGACAACAAGACCAAACCAAGGAACAAGAATGAATTTGTTTTGATACCAAAGAGGACAGTAGCGAACAACCAGGAAATAGCAGAACTAAGAATCAATACAGCAACACAGGCAAGGCTTTTTCCGAGCAAAACCTGAAACTTGCTTACAGGCGATACTTGCAGGCGAATAATGGTGCCCGAATTTTTTTCAATGGCAATTGATCCTACTGAAGAGGCAAGACCGCCAATCAATCCCCAGAACATCACTTTTGAAAACGCATAGTCGTAGCTGGTAATTCCTAATGATGGGGCGAAAGAGGATGAGAACACGCTGCCGATCAGCGCAATTAAGACTAATGGTAGAGCAAACGTAACAATCAAAGTGGTCTTGTCCAGCATAAGAAGCTGCAGATCTTTACGGGTAAGATTTAATATTTCTTTCATGTTAGTCTCTTAAGTGTTTTCCGGTAATATTTAAAAAAGCTTTTTCCAGGTTAGGACTTTCCATTTGTAAAGTGAGGATGGTTTCCTCTTCATTCATCCGGATGATTTCTTTTACAGGTTGATCTGTTTCAATTTTTGTTTTGCCTTTGCTGGTTTCTACAGTCAGAAGACTTTTACCTCCAAAATCCGAAATGAGTTTTTCTACGCTATCTTCGGCCACCAGTTTTCCTTCATCCATAATACCTACTCTGTCGCAAAGTTTTTGCGCTTCTTCTAGGTAGTGTGAAGTAAGAATAATCGTGCAGCCTTCTTTTTTTAATGCTCTAAGACTTTCAAAAATCGAATTACGTGACTGAGGGTCGACACCAACGGTAGGTTCATCCAGTATTAGTAATGAAGGACGATGAAGAAGGGCAGCCGCAATATTCAAACGTCTTTTCATTCCACCAGAATATTTGCTCACGCGCTCATTTCTTCTCTCTGCGAGGTTAACAATCTGAAGCACGTGTTCAATACGGTCTTTCAAATCCTTTCCACTAAGCCCATAAAGCTGCCCGAAAAAATTTAGATTTTGCTGAGCGGACAATGATTCATAAAGCGCCAGAGTTTGCGGCACGATACCGAGTAATCGTTTAATATTTTGTTTTCCGGGAGCCTCACCGTTTATTGTGATGTTTCCGTTTTCCGGATTTAGTCCTCCGATGATCATGTTAATGGTTGTTGTTTTCCCTGCGCCATTGGGTCCCAGCAAACCAAATAATTCTCCTCTGCGAATTTCGAATGAGACATCATCCACTACCGTTTTAGAACCAAAGTGCTTTGTTACATTTTCGAGCTTGACCATGAATGTTGTTTTTTAAAATTAGTTAAGAACCTTTCAGCACACTGCTGTTTTCATAAGAGACTGTAATCGCATTATCCTTCATTTTCACCCCGAACAATGGCCGTATAATATTGATCCTTCGAATGATGAATTCATATACAATGAAACATCCGAAGGTGGTGAACAGTAAAACCAAAATGAACTGAAGAGGAACAGGAATATCCCAAGGAAATATCAACCATGACCCCAGAGATAAAAAAATCATATGAAGAATATATACTGGATAAGCCGCCTGACTTAAATACGTTAATGCTTTGCTTGGATGATTAAGGTATTTGGAAGCAAAAGCAAATACGGAGATGATCCAGAAATTCGATTCGATCCCTAGCTGATAACTCGGCACGCGCATTTGAAATTGAAAGAACCGATAGGTGTACAACATAATAGCAATTGCTAAAAACACCCATCGCCATTTCAATGTCATTTTCCCAAAGGAATCACCGCTCAGCACAAAACAAAAGCCGAAGAAAAAAGCCAGTAATCCCAGGAAGAACCCGTGCCACGTCAAAGCATACATTTCGTATGGATTTGGATTAACCAGTATTGCTTCAGCCATGAAGGCCGCGATGACAGGGAGCAAACCCAATGGAGTGCTAAAGATCTTTTTGATCCGTGTAACAAGGTGTCCATCTTCATTTTGTTTCAAATAGAAGAACAGAGGAGCAAACACAACTACATAGACAAAGATGTTTCCGAGGAACCAAAGATGACCGGGATTGTAACGAAAGAAATTATAGTTTAGGTCAATCTTATAATAGTATTGCCAAAGCAATGTACTAATCGGAACTATAGCGAGTATTCCAAATACAAGTGGGAGTAAAATTCTGGTGGCGCGTTCCTGTAAAAGTTGCTTCCAGTTTCTGTTTTGAATGGCAAAATAAACGCCCATGCCCGATACAAAAAACAAAAGTGGAATTCGCCATACATTCAGCATCGTCATCGGAATCCATAATGACGCCCAGGGTTTTTTGGTGGCGATAAATCCGATCATCACACCCCACGACTGAAAACCAATAGCAACATGATAGAGTAGAAGTAAGCCGATAGCAATCACTCGTACCCAATCGATATCATATCTTCTTGAAGTTAACATCTTTGTTTGTGTTTGGTGTTGATATTTTATTTCAGCATCTCTGCAATCTCGGGCCTTGTCTTTTCGATGTAGACATAGTCTAACTTCAATCCCATTGGGCTAAGCACGTTACCCATCATGTCGTAAGCTCCCTTCACATCCTTAAAAGGAACAATCACCGATTCATAAGCTGTTGAGTTGAAAGAGTTCTTGATGGTCTTGTCGGCATGTTTATCCAACAACATTTTTACAATTTCAGGACGGCAAAAGAAGGCGGCAGTATGTAGTGCAGTAGAGCCATCTTTATTTTGAAAGTTTAGATCAGCCCCTGCATCGATAAGGATTTTTGCCATTTCAGTCTTGCCAAACACAGCTGCGGTAATCAGTGGACTAGAACCTCCGAAAGGATCCTTTTCATTCAAGTTGCTTCCAGCTGCTATATGTTGTTTGAGTCCGGCAGCATTTTCTGTGAGCACTGCAGTATGGATATCAACATCCGGAGGCTTAACGTTTGACTTCTCTGCTGATGAAGGACCTTGTTCTGTCGATGCCTTCTTGTCGGTACAGGCAGTGGGCATAAAGAGAGCGATTAGAAAAGTAATTTGAGCTACTGCTTTTAAGGAAAGGGTGCTTTGAGTTTTCATAATTGTAAATGGTTAATAGTTAAAAGATTAAGTGATGTTGAATTTTTTCAACGATGTAAAGTTGGCCTGAGGAGGCTGGCAGGACTAAACACCTTTGCGGATAAAACCATCAACTATCCGCAAATGCATATAAAATATGACGCATTGATATAAACTATGACGCAAATGCTCGAAATTGAGCCGGAAACTCATTGCTCGTTTTAAAATAATTCAGACTTACACATGCCGGATTTTAGCCCTACCGATATTGAATTTATACGCCAGGTTACTGCTGCAATAGAAAAGAATATGGCAAACGAGCAGTTTGGTGTTTCGGAGCTGGCAGATGAAATGAATATGAGCCGGTCGAACCTGCTGCGAAAGGTGAAGAAGCTGACCAAACTTTCTGTAAGTCAACTGATCAGCCAAGTGCGATTGAAACGCGGTATGGAATTGCTGCGAACTTCTCTCTTTAACGTCTCAGAGATATCCCATCAGGTAGGCTTTAGCAGCACTTCATATTTCATTAAATGCTTCCGCGAATTCTATGGCTATCCTCCCGGAGAGGTTGGCAAAAGGAGTGAAGAGGAATTGAATTCAATTCCAGATGACTTGCCATCCCAGATATTTGTTGACACCAGCCGAAAGCGAAAGTTCATTATTCTTGGATCACTATTGTTACTGGCCGCTCTCACTGCGGGATGGTTTGGATATACAGAATGGTCTTCATCTCAATCTTCTGCCCTTGAAAAATCAATTGCGGTATTACCTTTTAAAAACGACAGTAACGATTCATCCAACCTCTATCTGATTAATGGCTTGATGGAGTCAACACTCAATAATCTTCAGCAAATGAAAGATTTGAGAGTGATCAGCAGAACTTCTTCCGAAAAATATCGAAACACAACCAAGTCGATTCCGGAAATGGGGAAGGAGTTGAACGTAAACTATTTTGTAGAAGGCAGCGGACAGAAAATCGGTGATCACATTGTATTAAATATTCAGTTGATTGAAGCCTCCACTGATAAACATCTGTGGGCAAAACAATATAGAAGAGAAACCAAAGACATCTTTGTTTTGCAACAGGAGATTGCCAAAGACATTGCCGATGAAATTGAAGTGATTATCACACCGGAAGCAAAAAAACAAATTGAGAAAATCCCGACTGACAATCTGGTGGCGTATGATTTCTATCTAAAAGGAAAAGATCTGTTTTACGTGAGCACAGGTGAAAGTCTGAAGGCCTCCATTCCGTATTTTAAAAATGCGATTGAACTTGATAACAAATTTGCCTTGGCGTATGCGAATGCCACAATGGTTTATTATTACATCGATATATTTCAAGTTGAGAAAAAGTACACCACTGAAATCAATGAGTATGCAAACATGGCCATGGCGCTTGAACCAAAATCGACAGAATGCCTTATTGCAAAAGCATTATCGTATGCACATGTGAAAGAATATGAACAAGCGGTTCCGTATTTAGAACAAGCGCTGGATTACGACCCTAAGGCCGGATTGGCGGTTCACTTTCTTACGGAGTTTTATAGCATCTATGTTTCCAATCCTTCCAAGTATATTCAGTATGCACTAAAAGGAGTTAAACTTATTGAGCTTCCCTCTTACGATTCAGCCATGATAGGCTTTAAGTATTTTCATTTGAGTAATGCTTTGATGCAAGCCGGATTTGTGGATGATGCTTTAAAATATATGGATATTTCGCTCGCATACGATCCAAAGAGTTATTTCGCAAGCTACGTTAGTATTATTTTTCGTTACGCCAAGAATAATGATCTTAAACTTACCCGTGAGCAACTCATTAAGAAATTAGACAAGGATACCACTCGCATCGATATTGTGAAAGAAGTAGCCAGGATATGTTACACCATGCGGGACTATGAAAGTGCATATCGATATTATAAGAAGTTTATTTTGTTAAGAGAAGCGTATCAGATGGATCTTTTTCAGCAAGATTTTCTGGATATAGGAATCGTGTTTTCGAAAGTGGGACAGCATGAAAAATCGGAGACGTACCTTAAATATTTTAAGGATTTCACAGATGGAAACCGCACCCTTTACAAGCAAATGTATTTGGCACTGTATTATGCATATCGTAACAATACTGAAAAAGCCATTGAACATTTAACGTTGTTTTCACAAGATGATAATTTCATCTATTGGATTTTGCTTGTTAAAGATGATCCTAGTGTAGACAACATAAAAGACGATCCGCGATTCAAGAAAATAATGCAGGACATTGAAACGAAATTCTGGAGGAAGAATAAAGAGATTAGGGTGATGTTGGATAAGGAGGGGTTGCCTTAGGCAATATTCAGACTGCAGTCGTGTTTGTGCGAATTTTTGAAGTCACGGAAGAAAAACTTCCGCGCCAGATGTGGGGAGTTCAAATAAACAAAAGCTATGAAAATTTATTTATTGCGAGTATCAACAAGTTTGCTGCTCTTAGCTTCTTTTTTTTCTTGTAGAAGTAAAGTAGAAGAGGCGTTAAATGGGCAATGGAGTATTGATACCATTATTTATAGACAATATGAGATTAGGAACTGTTTGTCAGTCAATATTATTTCGTTTAACAGGGACATTTGTGATTTACCGATAACAAGAAATCGGTGCGAAGGATTAAATGAATTTGTAAGAAAGGGTATGGCGGAGGTAGACTATAATGGGGACAGTACGACACCATTGGTGCTCAAAATTTTTTCAGATAATGAAATGTTTGGGGGTACCCACAGAATGATATTCAGAAAGGATGACGAGAATAGATTGTTAAAAATGGAACTTATTTCTGATAGTTTATATCTCGTTTGTCGCAAGGGACTTTTTGATTATGATAATAATATTGATCTAGTCAATGATTTGATTAAGATTAGCCATTAAAAAGGTGACACAATCCCATCTGATCCAAGTCTTCAACTGACAAACAACGGCTGCTGACGCAAGTCTTAGGAAAGTGAGTGGGCATCGCTCGTGACTTGTGCCTTTCATGCTGTAAGTCTTCAGACTTACGAAGTTAAATGCAAACGGCAGTCAGAAGACTGCCTGCCTGTCGGTAGGCCGGCACACATAGTGGGCACAAGTGAGCAGCCGCACATGCTATACTAAACACTTGCACTAGCTCCGGACTTTTCGAGACTGTGCTATAAGCTGTGTCTGAACCTTCCGAAAATTACTGGTAACCGGAAACCAAAAAACTTCCCTTCGCTCAAGCATATCAGGAAAGATTTGGTTTCGAACTTTTCTGATTCCCCTGGCTACACCGTGCGCATTTCATAGCTTGGGGATTGCTTCGTCAATTCAAAACGAAAGTGAGAACAGTTCAACTAAAGATCGAATAAAAATTGGGATTGGGAAAGGTTAACTGTTACTGGTAACTGGCAATCTGCATACTCCATAAAAATTTGAAATACGCGATATGTGTAAGACACATTCGGTGAGGTGTAACGCTTTACCTGCTGAATTATTTCTCTTTTGTAAAGTCAAATGGACGCTATGTGTTTAACGGTGCGCAACGATGCAGCTGGAAAAAGTAACCATCAGCGGAAGTTTAAAACCAAACAAAATGAATTCCAAAAAACTATTTACAAGCATTGCATTCCTGTCCTGTATTTTTATGATCGCATGCGATGATTCAAATTATGAACCGTCACCTTCTGCGTCAAGTCAAAACGAATTTGATCTTCAATCCACAGATCAAAAAAGCACTGCTCGCCTGGCAGTAAGTGGAAATCTGGCTGGTGTCAATCTTGGTGTTGCTGGCGATTTTGTTATCCTGTCAAAGTCAGGAATTACCGATGTATATAAATCAGATATTACAGGAGATGTTGGCGCAAGCCCGATTACGGGTGCCGCGCTTCTGTTGCAATGTTCAGAAGTTGCTGGAACCATTTATACCGTTGATGCTGCTGGCCCACTTCCTTGCAGGATCACAAACGCAACACGCTTAACAACAGCTGTAGGCGATATGCAAGCAGCCTATACAAATGCTGCAGGTCTCCCTAATCCGGATTTTGTGGAATTTGGTGCCGGAAATATAGGAGGCAAAACACTAACACCCGGTTTATACAAATGGTCTAGCGCGGTAATCATTCCAACCGATGTTGCGCTTGAGGGTGGCCCGAATGATGTTTGGATTTTTCAAATTGCAGGAACACTTACGATGAGTTCTGCCGTGAGAATGACCTTGAGTGGTGGTGCGCAAGCCAAGAATATTTATTGGGTGACTGCCGGTGCCGTTACTTTTGGAACGACCAGTCATGTTGAAGGAATTGTGTTGGGAGCAACCGCCATCAATATGCAGACAGGTGCAACCATCAATGGAAGAATGTTGGCACAAACAGCCGTTACACTTCAAATGAATACCGTTGTAAAGCCTGAATAAAGTAAAGGAATTAATTGTTAAAAGGAGGCTGCCTGTAAAGGGTAGTCTCTTTTTTTCTGTCTGTATCTGCAATGGTATATAATTAAGAATACAAGTTGCCGGTTGCCAGTTACCGGTAACAGTGACCGATAACTGGCAACCAATATGCGAAATGTGCAAGACACTTTCAGTATCGTGTAACGCTTTGCATGTAGAATGATTCCACTTTTGTTAAGTCAAATGGAAGCGATGTGTTGAGCGGTGCGCAACGGTGCAACTGGAAAAATTAACCATCAGCGGAAGTTTAAAACCAAACAAAATGAATTACAAAAAACTAGTAACATGCATTGCCTTCCTGTCCAGCATTTTTATGATCTCTTGTGATGATTCAATTGAACCTTCACCTTCGGCAGCAAGTCAAGACGAATCAGCTCTTCAGTTGAGTGCGCAAAATCTTGCAGCAAATAAATTGGCAGGAGTAAATCTTGGCATTGCTGGCGATTTTGCTATTCTGTCAAAATCAGGAATTACAGATGTGTATAAGTCGAGTGTAACAGGAGATGTTGGCACAAGCCCCATTACGGGTGCGGCTCTTCTTTTAAAATGTACAGAAGTTGCCGGAACCATTTATACCGTTGATGCTGCCGGCCCACTTCCCTGCAGGATCACAAATGCCACAAGATTAACAACGGCTGTTGGGAATATGCAAACGGCATATACAAATGCTGCTGGTCGCCCCAACCCAAATTATGTTGGATTAGGTGCCGGAAACATAGGAGGGAAAACACTGAGAGCTGGTTTATATAAATGGTCGACCGCAGTAACTATTCCAACCAGTATTACGCTTGCTGGTGGCCCGAACGATGTTTGGATTTTTCAGATTGCCGGAACACTGAAAATGAGTTCTGCGGTGCGAATGATCTTGAGTGGCGGTGCACAAGCTAAAAATATTTATTGGGTTGTTGCTAGTGCCGTTACGCTAGGAACAACCAGTCACGCTGAAGGAAATGTCTTAGGTGCGACTGCCATCCATATGCAGACAGGTGCAACCATCAATGGAAGAATGTTAGCGCAAACTGCTGTAACACTTCAAATGAATACGGTTGTAAAACCTCAATAAAGAAATTAAAAATCGTTGAAAGAGATTGCCGGTGAAAGGCAGTCTCTTTTTTTTCCACAGCATAAACCACGAGTTCAATGAGCCATTGAGGAGAATAAGAAATCTGCAACATCTTTCCCTGTATCTGTAACGCTATCAGCATGGAACTGTGGCACCTTTGTGCTTGTACTTCATCAACCCTATTATAAATTACCCATTATGAAAAACACTACAGAATTTAAAGGTAACTGGAATGTGACGAAAGAAAAGCTGAAACAAAATTTCGCCATGCTCACCGATAGCGATGTATTGTTGACAGAAGGTAAACAAAATGAAATGTTAGAAAGGCTCCAGGTTAAGCTGGGCAAAACAAAAGAAGAATTGTACAATATCATTCAGGCACTTTAATGAGGTGCTATATGAAGATCATGATGAATCGAATTATATGTACTTTTTCAGAGCATCTGCATTAGGCCAGGCAGCGGGACAACTTCAGAAACAGTGAATTGTGTAAGACTTATTTATATCTCTATAACGGCTGGCAGCGCAAATAGACTCACCTTTGTCAGCTTTCCAACGTAGTGCCCTTCAGCGGCTATGAATTTTAAGGACGCGCAATTTGTTCGTATAGTCTAAAAGAGAATGAGTTGAAAATATTCATCAAGTACATGGTAAGCACCCGTTGCAAAATAACGGTGAAAGAGGAGCTTAAAAAACTGGGCTTGCATTTCATTGTGGTGGATTTAGGTGAAGTTGAAATCATGGAGAATATTTCAGAAGAACAAAAGGATCAACTCAAAATAGCATTACTGGAATCCGGTCTTGAATTGATGGATGATAAGAAAGCGGTATTGATTGAGAAAGTCAAAAACGTTATCACTGAAATGATTCACTATACAGATGAAATGCCGAACATGAATTACTCAGCATTGATCAGCAAAAAATTAGATTACGATTATACCTATCTCTCGAATCTGTTTACAGAAGTGAAAGGTATCACCATTCAGCAATTCATCATCGTCCATAAAATTGAACGAGCGAAAGAATTGCTTTTATATGATGAGCTTAGTCTTACGCAGATTGCGTTCAAGCTCCATTATAGCAGCGTGGGTCATTTGTCCAATCAATTTAAAAAAGTGACAGGGTTAACACCTTCTCATTTTAAATTACTGAAGGACAAAAGCCGTAGACCCATTGATGAAATTTAGTTCTTCACAAATCGAACGACTTCAATACAGACACCATGGCTAAAACAAAAAAATCAGATGAGTTAACGATTGCCAACAAAGAACTTATTTACCAAAATAAGGAGAAGGAAAAGCGAGCTGTGGAATTAGTGATTGCGAATAAAGAACTGGCTTTTCAAAACGAGGAAAAGGAAAAGCGTGCAGCGGAGCTTATCATTGCGAATATTGAGCTTGTCTTTCAAGATGAGCAGAAAGGAAAAAGGGCAGAGGAACTTGTTATTGCCAATAAAGAATTGGCCTTTCAGGATGGCGAGAAAGAAAAGCGGGCTGCCGAGCTTATCATTGCCAACAAAGAATTAGTCTTTCAGGACAAGGAAAAAGAGAAGCGGGCGGAAGAATTAATCATTGCCAACAAGGAGTTAGTCTTTCAAAATAAGGAGAAAGAGAAACGCGCGGAAGAATTGTTCATCGCCAACAAAGAGCTTGTGTTTCAGAATAAAGAGAAAGAGAAGCGAGCGGCCGAACTCATCATTGCAAATAAGGAGTTGGTATTTCAAAACCTGGAAAAAGAGAAGCGGGCTGCAGAGTTAATTATCGCGAACAAAGAACTTGCCTTTCAAAACGAGGAGAAGGAAAAACGGGCCGCTGAATTAATTATCGCGAACAAAGAACTCGCCTTTCAAAATGAGGAGAAAGAAAAACGGGCGGCCGAATTATTCATAGCCAATAAAGAACTACTCTTTCAAACAGGAGAGAAAGAAAAACGAGCAGCCGAATTAGTCATTGCCGATATTGAACTGGACTTTCAAAACAAAGAAAAAGAGAAACGTGAAATTGCCAACAAAGAACTGGAAGCCTTTAGCTATTCGGTTAAACTCGCGTCTCAATACTCAAGGAGTCTTATTGAAGCCAGCCTAGATCCATTGGTTACGATAAGTACTGCAGGGAAAATTACAGATATGAATGAAGCGTTAGCCAGCATTACCGGTATGACACGCGAAGAACTGACAGGTACCGACTTCTTTGATTATTTCACGGAGCCTCAAAATGCACGTGAAGTATACCAGGAAGTATTTGCGAAAGGGTCAGTAGCAGATTCTCCATTGACAATACGTCATAAAGATGGCAAGCTGACCGATGTGTTGTTTAACGGATCGGTTTATAAAGATGATGGAGGCAATGTATTGGGCGTAGTGATTGTGGCCCGTGATGTTACGGATCAAAAAAGAATTGCCACGGAGTTGTTAGAAGCAAAGGTGTTTGCAGAGTTGGCAACCGAAATTGCGGAAGAAGCAAAAAGCAAAGCGGAAAGCGCTACCCATATCGCCATAGAAGCAGTGAAGGCGAAACAGCAATTCTTATCGAACATGAGTCATGAAATCCGCACGCCTATGAATGCGATTATCGGATTTACCAAAGTGGTGTTAAAAACGGATTTGTCGGTAAAACAAAAGGAATATTTAACGGCCATTAAAGTGAGTGGCGATGCCTTAATCGTACTCATCAACGACATCCTCGATTTGGCAAAGGTAGATGCTGGAAAAATGACCTTTGAGCGAACGCCTTTTAAAATGGCATCGTCTATATCGGCAATGCTTCATTTGTTTGAAACCAAAATACAAGAGAAAAATCTGGAATTGATTAAAGAATACGACACTAAAATTCCCGATGTGTTGATTGGTGACCCGGCACGTTTACATCAGATTATTTTAAACCTGGTGAGTAACGCTGTGAAATTTACAACCAATGGAAAAATTACTGTACGCATTCAGCTGGTAAGTGAAGATGAAGAGAAAGCAACCATTGAATTTGCGATCTCCGACACCGGAATCGGAATACCGGAAGACAAGCTCAAAAATATTTTTGAAAACTTTGAGCAGGCAACGAGTGGCACATCAAGATTATATGGCGGCACAGGCTTAGGGCTCGCTATTGTAAAGCAATTGGTAGAACCGCAGGGGGGAAGCATTTTTGTGAACAGTAAAATGGATGAAGGCTCTACGTTCAGTTTTATATTGAGCTTTCAAAAAACAAAAGCAGAGGCAGAATCCGAAACCGAAATGATGGAACGGGATGCCGAAATTAAAAATATAAAAGTATTGGTGGTGGAAGACATCGCGCTGAATCAGTTGCTGATGAAAACACTTTTAGATGATTTTGGGTTTGAACGTGATATCGCGGCCAACGGAAAAATAGCCATCGAGAAACTGGAAGCGAAGGCTTACGATATTATTTTGATGGATTTGCAGATGCCTGTAATGAATGGTTTTGAAGCAACCGAATACATTCGCAATAAAATGAATTCGAGAATACCCATCATCGCCTTAACAGCCGATGTTACTACCGTTGATTTGGCAAAATGTAAAGCAGCTGGTATGAACGATTACATTGCCAAGCCCATTGATGAAAAAGTATTGTACAGTAAAATAGTAGGGTTAGTAAAAAAACCAGTATTAAAAAATCCTGATCCGGATATAAAGAGAAGCGGCCAGCATTCAACGTTACGATGTACAGACCTGGCATACATTATCCGCCTGACAAAATCAGATCGAGCATTGATGACTGAAATCATCTCCATTTACTTGGAGCAAACCCCGTCATTAATGGCAGCGATGAAACAAGCCATGATGGAGCGAGATTGGCGCGCAGTGTATTCTGCCGTTCATAAATTGATTCCGTCTTTTGCTGTAGTGGGTATTCAAAGTGATTACGAAAACATGGCAAAAAAAATCCAGGAGTATGCGAGCAATGAACAACAGACGGAACGAATACCCGATTTAATCTGGCAGCTCGAAAAAATTATTGCACAAGCCATTGAAGAATTAGAAGCAGAACTCCATACGATTAACAATGTAACATCATGATAAATGAAAGTAAAATTATGCTTTTCCTGGTGGATGACGATGCCGTGTTTTTAAAATCACTGGAACTCGAATTTCTTCAACATGCTGACTTTACCATTCGTACCTTTGCAACAGGCGAACGTTGTCTGGAGAATGTATTGCTCAACCCGGATGTGATTATTTTAGATTATCATCTGGATGGCATGGATAAGACTGCAATGAATGGAATGGAGACGTTGGATAAAATCAAAACCTTCAACCCCGATATTCCAGTGGTGATGTTATCTTCCCAGGATAAAATTGAAGTAGCGATAAACTGCATGCATCATCGAGCATTTGATTATGTGGTGAAAAGTGAAACCGCCTTTGTGCGTTTACAAAAAATAATCACCACCATTTTCCGTTATAAAAAAATGGAAAAAGAATTGAGTTGGTATATGGCAAGAATGTAGACCGTCTTTCAATCTATAGGTTGAGTGGTTCCTCGACATTCATATGTCCATACTAGAAAAAATGATCAGCTGAGAGTTTCTTTGAATCTTTCAGCGCGACCTTTTAACAATTGCGGTGAAACTGATAGCCAGCAACCAATTTCACTACTTCTCAAACATCCCAAGAAATTGCTGTTTCTTCTCGGCAGACATTTCAAGTTCCTTATTGTTCTTCATGGTAATCGATCCGCCTTTTCCTTTTGTATATCGAATAACATAATCCGGGTTGATTAAATAGGAGCGATGAATGCGAAGAAAGCGATGATCCTTGAGTATTTCTTCAAAATATTTTAACGTTTTGCAAATGAGGAGAGGTGTGGCAACTCCATCAAGATAAAAGCGTGTGAAGTTGTCAGCCGCTTCGCAGTAAAGTATAGTGTTGATGGTTACAATCTCAAATCCTTCCATCGTAGGCAGCATGATCTTTTGATTGACTGGAGTGCGGATGTTATCAAGCAATACGTTACTATGTCGTGAGTGGATTGTTTCGTTGCGTTCTGTGCGAATCTTGTCAACGGCATTGATGAGTTCATCAATGCTAATGGGCTTTAATAAATAATACGAAGCGCTTTGGTTCAGTGCCTGAATGGCGTAATGATCAAAGGCCGTAACAAATACGGTTTCGAATGTAATGTCCTTTATGCTATCGAGAAGATCGAAGCCATTGCCATACGGCATTTCAATATCCAGGAATACTATATCAGGATTATGTTTCTGAATAGCTTCCTTACCAGTAGCAACGGATTCTCCAAAGCCACATACCGCTATATCTGCACAATACTTTGCTAAATAGTTCGCCAGAATTTTCCGGCTGTCTTCTTCATCATCGATAATTACGGCCTTCATCTTTTAACTTTGTTTCGTAATGGGTAGGTATACACTCACACGTGTTCCATTATCCTGGCAATCTTCAATCTGTACACGGTAGTTTAGCTTGTACACTTTATTGATAATCGACAGTCGTTCTTCAATGTTTTTTAATCCGGTAGAGTTGTGCTTCTTTTGATTCTGTGTTTTTAGCTCGGCTGATCGCTTACGTCCGATACCATTGTCTGTAATCTCTGCCACCATATTTCCGTTTTGTTTGTAAAAATGAAGAAGCAATTTACCTTTCTCATTCTTGTATCGTAATCCGTGCCACACAGCATTTTCAATGTAGGGCTGGATCAGCATAGGAGGTACCTGAATCATCTCGGTATTAATTCCGTCATCAATTTTGATTTCGTAATCAAATTTATCTCGAAACCGATAGTGTTCCAGTTTAAGATACAAAGAAAGAATCTCCTGCTCTTTTTGTAATGGAATAAAATCTTCTTGTGAATTTTCAAGTACGAGTCGCATCAACAAAGCAAACTCCGATAGAAATCGATTGGCGGTTCGCTCATCCTGCTGCGAAATAAATTGGTTCACTGAATTTAAAGCATTAAAAATAAAATGAGGATTCATCTGACCCCGCAACGATTTAAGCGCAAGTAATCGATTTGCCAGTTTACTGGCTTGTGCATTTTTGTAAATGAAGAAAGAGGTAACGCCAATTATAATGATGATGCCTAACAATCCATAAATGATAAGTTGCTGCCGGAAGACGGTTGCCTGTTCAATGGTTTCTTCACGCTGGCCAATGGAGACATCTTTCGTATACTCTTCAATATCCTTTTGTTTCCGAATGAGTTCTGACTTTTCGGTGAGCCGGCTCTCGCTTAGCTTTTCATTTCGATCCATGGCGTCACTATACTTTTTGTAGGCATAAAGTGCTTTGTTTGCTTGCCCATTTTTTTCATAGAGATTAGCGAGTGATCGAAATGCGTTGGCTTGTTCTTTTGGATTGTCGATCGTGTCTGCAATGTACGCAGCTTCTTCTGCTTCTTTAATAGCAGCAGAGGTTTCACCTTTCGCATCCAGACTTTTACTAATGGCAACTTTATCCTTGCTTACTTCAGCAAGGTTCTTTGATTCCAAATTGTATTCAATGGATTGTTTGCGCAAATCGATTTCATCATCATACAACTTTTTATTTTGCAATACATCCGAAATCTCTTCCTTGGCTTCCTGTACCGATTGTTGTTCTTGCGGACTTACACTTTGACCACTGCGAATGGTATTCAGAGAATTATCGTAAAGGTTCTGTGTTTTACTTAATTCATTCTGACGGGCAGATACTTTTGTTTTTTGATTTTCCAGTTGTGGATTAGCGATCTTACTAGGTTGTGCTGTTTTCTCCAATACCTTCATCGCTTCCTCATAATTGCCCATCTGGTAATACACTTCTGAAATCGCAATTCGAAATTCCATTTGTTGAGCACTGTTCAGCCGAAGCGCTAAACCTTGCTGATAATATTGTAATGATGTTTTGTGATTACCAAGTTTCATGCTCGTGTTGCCAAGACCTTTTAATGTTGTTATGTATTGTGGGGATAGGGCAGAGGCAGAAAGCTTTTCATAGGCTCGCATATAATTCTCATAAGCAAGCTTCCATTCTAAAATTCCTTCATTGATTTCTGCAAGCAGGATATACGATCTTCCTTCATTGAAATCATCGTTTTGGGCAATGCTCATAGCAAGAGCTTCTTTCACTTTGTCAAGTGCGGCATCTGGATTTTTGTTTTTCAGTACCTCGGCTTCATTCAGTAACTGGGAAGCCCCGGTTGAAGTAGATCGCTTCTTCAAACTTTTGTACGACTCCTTCTGTGCAAAGCAATTTCCAGCCTGCAGAAGAACGGTAGTGATGAAACAATATAGAAACAGCTTTCGAACCATGTTTGGATGTAAGAACGGAAAGTTAACACTATAATTTTTATTGATTTTAAGCTTCTGCATCTGGTTTTACCGGTTCACCCAGTCGTAAGTCGCGTTCCCTAAGTAGACAGTAGGCCTCACGGAGTTTGCATATCATTTCATTTTTTTTCACGTAAAATTTACTCAAACAAACACAGAAAACTATGAAGGCTTTACCGTACTCCCGCATCATTTTCAGAACATTCATGTTCTCAATCGCCATGCTCTTAATGAGCTTTACATCAGATGCCCCACCGGACAATAATCCAGGCGCACCCGAAAAAGGACAAACCATTATGCTCGCGCTTTTACTCGACACCAGCAACAGTATGGATGGACTAATTGATCAGGCTAAATCGCAGTTGTGGAAAATTGTAAATGAATTATCATCAGCCAAATGTGGAGATGGTACGCAACCCAACATCAAGATTGCCTTGTATGAATATGGTAATGATGGTTTACCTGCATCGGAAGGATACATCAGACAAGTGAGTCCTTTGTCAGAAGACCTGGACGTTATTTCTGAGAAGTTATTCTCGCTGAGTACAAATGGTGGAAATGAGTTTTGCGGACAGGTAATTAAAACTTCATTGAATCAGTTAGCATGGTCCGCTTCGAATGCCGATTTAAAAATGATTTTCATCGCAGGTAACGAACCGTTCACGCAAGGAAGTGTATCCTATCAACTGGCATGTTCTGCAGCCAAGGAAAAAGGTGTGGTGGTGAATACTATTTTTTGTGGCGATTTTAATGAAGGTATTCAAACAAACTGGAAGAGTGGTGCCGATTTAACAGGAGGAACTTTTATGAGCATTCAGCAAAACACAAAAACCGGTTACGTGCCGACTCCCTATGATGATAAAATTGCGCTGTTGAACGATCAATTGAATGCTACCTATGTGTATTACGGAAGCACAGGTTCCTACAAAAAGGAGCAACAAATTGTACAAGACAATAACGCATCGAGCTATGGCCAGGCGAACAAGGCAGAGCGTGCCATTTCGAAGAGTTCTCATGTGTATAAAAACTCAAGCTGGGATTTAGTAGACGCTGCGAAGGATAACGACAAAGTAATTACGGATACAAAGACCGATGATCTTCCAAAAGAAATGCGCACGATGACGATTGAACAGCGGAAAGTGTATGTAAAACAAAAGGCAAATGAGCGAGTGAAGATTCAAGCCGAGATACAATCATTAAACAAGCAGCGCCAGGAATTCATCTCAAAGAACACGCCACAGGCAACAAAAGATGCGATGTTAGATGCATCTATGATGAAAGCAATTAAAGTAAAAGGGAATGCTAAAAATTTGAAGTGGGAGAAGTAAAAAAGATGCCAGGTGTTAGTTGGGTTTGAATAGGGGTTGCTGGTTTAAATACCGGCAGCCCATTATTGTTATTAGCAGATTGTTTTTGCATTTCATTGGTGCGTTCGTGTCAAAAAAATGTGGAAAAGTGCATTTAAATTCTTATTGCTACCCGCTTTCAATGCTTCTATACCGTTAATCATTAATCAGGTTTGCAAATAATGTTATCTGGCATAAAAATTATGTATGGAAATCTCCAAACTTATGCATCTTTAACCAGTGACTTTTAATCGTAATGTTATTATAGAATTCATCAAGGAAAATGGTTTCCCGATGTGCGGTTAAAAGACACGCTTTCTTAAAAAAAACAAACTCATGAAAATTACATTTTTGATTTTATCCATAGTGTTCGTCTTCCAAACGGCATATACCCAGCAAAAACCCCAAACAATGACGCCCTATAATTATGAGAAGGCCTGGCAAGAGGCCAAAGATTTTGAAACCAAAGGATTACCGGAGTCTGCTTTAAAAGTGGTCAACGCCATTTATGAGCAGGCGAAAAAAGAACAAAATGCCGGTCAATTAGTAAAAGCTATTATCCATCAATTGAAATTCACGGATTACAAAGAAGAAAATGCCTTTGTTAAAAACCTGAACAAGCTTCGTGAGGAAGCGCAATCATCCATGTTTCCTGTGAAACCTGTATTGCATTCCATGTTGGCAGAGATGTACTGGCAGTATTATCAGAATAACCGATACCGTTTTAACGAGCGCAGTGAAGTGAGTAATGTTCAGCAAGACGACATTGAAACCTGGAGCCTCAATAAAATTGTCGATGAGACCTTTAATCAGTACAAGCTTTCATTAGAGGAAAGTGAAAAAAGTAAGGCTACTTCCATCGCTTTATACGAACCAATACTTTATCCCGGAAATAAACTCGGCAGAAGCTACCGCGCTACACTATATGATTTCCTCGCCCATCGTGCAGTCGACTTTTCTTCTGGGGAAGAAGCTTCTATAACACGACCTGCATATGCATTTGTACTCGACAAGGAAGAGTATCTATCGCCAGCCGCTTCGTTTGCCAAACTCTCCATCACAACAAAGGATACTTTGTCAATGAAGTTTTATGCGCTCAGCTTACTACAAGAATTAATTCAGTTTCATCTTAACGATAAGAATCCCGAAGCATTGGTGGATGTTGATATCAAACGACTTGCATTCGTAAAACAGAATCTTATTCATGCTAATAAAAATGAAGCGTACAGAAAGGCACTGGAACAACTTGAGCAGCAATTCATAAGTCAGCCAGTCTCTACTCGTGTTACGCATTTGTTAGCGCAGACCTACATGGAAGAAGGTTCACAATACAGTCCATTGAAATCAGAAGATCACAAATGGGATTTAAAGAAAGCATTTGACATTTGTGAGATTGCCAAAAAACGCTTCCCGGACTCTGACGGGGCGATTGAGTGTGAGAATCTTCAGCAAGATATTCTTAATAAATCCATCAGCGCATCAATGGAGGAAAGCAATTTGCCGGGAGAGAATTTCCGCAGTCTGGTACGTTACAAGAACTTTACTGAATTACATTATCGAATCATCAAAACCAATCGAGAAGAGATTAGCAGTCAACGAAAAAAATGGAATCGTAATTATGATGTGGACCGTGAACAAAAATTCATTGAGTTCTTCGTTTCCAAAACTCCTGTGAAGTCTGGTAAGTTTGTTCTGCCTGCTGATGAAGATTATCAGCTACATAGCATCGAGGTGAAGCTGGACGCTTTACCGCAAGGGGAGTACATGGTGCTCTTCAGTCACCGGCCCGATTTCATCACCGCAACAAATGGACTTGCCTATGCATTTACCAACATTACGAACATCAGCTACATTCATCGCTCAATAAAAGATGGTACTACTGAATTTTATACACTCAACAGACAAAGTGGAGAACCATTAGCCTCAGTATCGGCAGATGTTTTTTCCAACCAATATAATTACAAAAAGCAAAATTATGAATTGATTAAGATCGGTTCATTTACATCGGACGCAAAAGGGTATTTCAAAGTACCATATGTTAAAAATGATAACCATCGCAATTTTTCAGTAAGTTTTCGCTTACGCGATGATCGCTTTAGTACAGAACCAATGGACCAAAATGATTATTATTCAGGTACCATTAGTCAGTATAAAATTGGAGAACCCCAAAAGCATTTACAAACATTCTTTTTTCTTGATCGTGCCATCTATCGCCCGGGACAAACCATTTATTTTAAAGGCTTGGTTGTGAACACCGATGGCAAGACATCGGATCTTCAGACTAAATTCTCTACATCAATCACGCTGTATGATGTCAATCACCAGGAGCGGGGAGAGGTATCGGTTACAACGAATGATTATGGAACTTTTAGCGGAACGTTTATAGCACCATCAAGCGGCCTCACGGGACAAATGAGTCTTGAGGATAATTATGGAAATGGTTCTGTTTATTTTTCAGTAGAAGAATACAAGCGACCAAAATTTGAAGTAAGCTTTGGGCCGGTGAAAGGTTCTTTCCGTTTAGAAGAAACCATTCAAGCCGAAGGATTAGCACGGGCGTACTCGGGTGCCAACATCGATGGCGCAATAGTAAGCTACCGCGTTGTGCGAGTAGCGCGCTTTCCTTTTTGGTGGTGGTGTCGTTGGGGTAACTACCCTGCTTCAGCTGAAATGGAGATTACAAATGGTGTAACACAAACAGATGCACAGGGTAAATTTAAGATTAGTTTTCAGGCGATCCCGGATCGAAGTGTTGATCGTGCTTCAGATCCTATTTTTGATTATACAGTCTATGCAGACGTGACGGATATTAATGGAGAGACACACAGTAATTCAACTTTCATCTCTGTCGGATATAAAGCATTACAGGTTAGTGCTTCCATTAGCAACATCAATAAAGATCAGATTACATCAACCAGCAAAGAAATTTCGATATCGACTACTAACCTTGCGGGTCAGTTTGAAGCGGCTAAAGGAAAGGTAACGATTTATGAACTCAAATCTCCGGAGCGAGCTTTTCGTTCCCGTCATTGGGAACAGGCCGACCGTACACTCTACACGCGTAGTCAATACTATCAGTATTTCCCAAACGATATGTACGAAGATGAAACCAATAAATTCAAATGGGAGCGATCGAAAGAAGTATTCAATTTGAATTTTGATACGAATGTAAAAAAGACGTTTACACTGAATGATCTCAGTAAGTGGAAAGTCGGTGAATACGTTTTGGAGATCAGTGCATTGGATGCTTCTGGTCAGGAAGTAAAAGAAGTAAGCTATTTTACCATGTATGCACCGTCTGGTAAAACTATACCCACACCACAAGTACACTATTTTCAACCTGCTAAACTGACCGCTGAGCCCGGAGAAAAGGCATCGTTTGCCACGGGTACATCCGACAAGAAAATTCGTGTGCTCTATGAGATCGAACGAGATGGTTCTCTACTGTCAAGCGAATGGCTTGTGTTGAACAATGAGCAACGTCTGTTTGAGATTCCTATTCGCGAAGAGCATCGCGGTGATCTGGGAATACATTATACCTTCATCAAGAACAATCGGCTTTACAAGCAAAGTTCAACCATCTCGGTTCCATACTCGAACAAAACATTGAATTTGTCATTCGAAAGCTTCCGAGATAAATTACAACCAGGTCAACAGGAGCAATGGAAAATTCTCATTAAAGGTAAGTCTGCCGAAAAAGTAGCAGCCGAGATGGTTGCTACTTTATACGATGAATCACTCGATGAATTCAGAAGCAATAGTTGGTATGCTAATTTCTTTGGTTCGCATTATTCACAACTCGGTTGGAATAATACGAATGGATTTAATCCGAAGTCACTTACATCCTACGACCGCAATTGGAATCCAGGACATGCTCGATCACCAAATGGAGCTTATTTCGATTCCTTCAATTGGTTTGACTATAGTTTCTATCAGTATTATTATGGAAACAGACGTTTTCGTGCTGGCGCGGCTCGAAGTGAAATGAATAAAAAGGCGGAAGAGTCTGAAGTAAGTGAAATGGTAATGGAGGATTCAGCTCCGGCACCTGTTCAGGCTCAAGGTAAGCTAAGTTGGGATGGGGATTCTACAGCTTCTTTTTCTTTAGAATCAAAGGATGCTGCTAAACCCAAGAAACCTGAAGTAAAAAAAGAAGACTTCTCACAAGTGAAAGCGCGCACTAACTTTAACGAGACTGCTTTCTTTTATCCACACTTGCAAACCAATTCCAACGGAGAGATCATCATCAACTTTACAATTCCAGAAGCATTAACGCGCTGGAAGATGTTAGGCTTTGCGCATACCGCAGATTTGAAGTCGGGCTCTATTATCAATCATTTAGTTACTCAAAAAGATTTGATGGTCGTTCCTAATCAACCAAGGTTTTTCCGCGAAAACGATAAGATGATTTTCCAAGTGAAGGTAAGTAGTCTGGTAGATGCAGAACTCAATGGACAAGCTCAACTTGAATTCTTCGATGCCCTCACGATGAAGCCGGTTGATGATGTTATGAAGAACATTGGAAAAGCAAAACCTTTTTCATTGAAATCACGACAAAGCGCAAACCTTGAGTGGAGCATTGAAATTCCGGAAGGATTGCAGGCAATTACCTACCGCGTTGTAGCGAAGGCTGGAAATTTTTCAGATGGAGAAGAGATGACCATTCCGGTTGTGACGAACCGTATGTTGGTTACGGAATCTCTTCCTTTGCCCATACGCGGCAGACAAACCAAGGAGTTCAAATTTGAGAAGCTGCTCAACACAAAATCAAAAACGCTCCGCCATCATCGATTCACATTGGAGTTCACTTCCAATCCGGCATGGTATGCTATTCAGGCATTGCCTTACCTAATGGAATATCCATACGATTGTGTTGAACAAACCTTCAGTAAATTTTATGCAAATAGCATTGCATCGCACATTGCGAATTCTAATCCACGCATCAAACAAGTATTTGATACCTGGAAAAATATTCAGCCCGATGCTTTGCTTTCTAACCTTGAGAAAAATCAGGAATTGAAATCAGCTTTGCTGGAGGAAACACCATGGGTTTTACATGCCAAAGATGAGTCGCAACGCAAACGTAATGTTGGTTTGCTGTTCGACTTAAACCGAATGGCCAATGAACAGGAACGTGCACTTGATAAAATAGTAAAGGCGCAAAATTCAAGCGGTGGATTCAGTTGGTCCCCAGGCTTCCCAGAAGATCGTTACATGACGCAGCACATCATTAGTGGAATTGGACATTTAGATGTGTTAGGCGTGAAATCAGTACGTACCGAAGCTCAAACATGGAATATGGTGAACAGTGCTATTGGTTATATGGATCGTCAGGTGAAAGATGATTATGATCGGTTAAAGGCATTGGCAAAGCGCGGTGAGATTAAATTAGAAGATAAACATATTGGCTATGTTCAAATTCATTACCTCTATACACGCAGCTACTTCAAAGACATTGCTGTACCTGAAAATGTAAATGAAGCTTTTCAATATTATATTGGTCAGGCTAAAAAATACTGGTTAGAGAAGAATCTTTATCTCGAAGGAATGACATCTCTTGCCTTGCATCGCTTTGGTGATAAAATTACTCCAGCGGCCATGATCAAATCGTTCAGTGAGCGAGCCTTGCATTCAGAAGAAATGGGAATGTATTGGAAAAATGATTACGGGTATTATTGGTACCAGGCACCAATCGAAACACAGGCTTTGATGATTGAAGTGTATGATGAAGTGGCCGGTGATCTGAAAGCGGTAGAAGAATTAAAAGTATGGTTGCTCAAACAAAAACAAACGCAGGATTGGAAAACCACGAAGGCTACGACTGAAGCGTGTTATGCACTGCTGCGAAGTGGAACTGATGTATTGGCGAATTCAAAATTAGTAGATATCAAAGTTGGAAACGAAACGATCGATCCAACAAAACGAGAAGATATTGAAGTAGAAGCAGGTACGGGCTATTTCAAAACCGCATGGCAGGCGAATGAAATTAATTCGGGGATGGGCAAGATTACCATTTCAAAAAGCGATGAAGGTGTTGCATGGGGTGCAGCGTATTGGCAATACTTTGAACAGCTTGATAAGATCACACCAGCGGAAACACCGTTGAAATTAAAGAAGCAACTCTTTAAACAACAGAATACAGATCGTGGACCAGTGATAACTCCTATAACAGAAGAATCCCCCTTGCAAATTGGTGATCTGGTGAAAGTAAGAATCGAGCTACGTGTCGATCGTGAAATGGAATATGTGCACCTGAAAGATATGCGTGCTGCCGGACTCGAGCCTGTATCGACACTCTCTACCTATCGCTACCAGGATGGTTTGTATTATTATGAAAGTACACGCGATCTGGCCACCAACTTTTTTATTGGATACTTATCAAAGGGAACCTATGTATTTGAATACGACTTACGCGTATCACAAAAAGGTGATTTCTCAAATGGAGTAACCAACATTCAATGCATGTATGCTCCAGAGTTTGCTAGTCATTCGGAAGGAATACGGCTTACTGTGAAGTAGATAATACGAATCAATTCCTTTAACCGAGATTATGCAATAGCCCGGACATTTATGTCTTGGGAAATGAATGGCAAAAATATTTGGCTTTAGCCAAAATTACATTGGGCTAAAGCCCCTTTGGTTTATTTTTATTTGTTCCCCGACATAAATGTCGGGGC
>JANODK010000007.1:0-1759 GCA_031412655.1 Chryseolinea sp. | reverse complement strand
CAGGCTTTAAAGCAGCTTTCTGTTACCCAAGCCAGGGTAATGCGTGACGGAATCATCACCTGGTTATCTGCTACAGGATTGGTGCCGGGTGACATCGTACTATTAGAAGCTGGAAATGCTGTCCCCGCCGATTTACGGATTATCGAGTCTAATAATTTAAAAATTGAAGAAGCAGCTTTAACCGGCGAATCAAATGCCGTAGACAAAATCAGTAATTCGCTTGAAACCGACGATCTGCCGATAGGAGACAAAACCAATCTGGCATTTAAAGGGACGTTTGTTACTTATGGTCGGGGAACCGGTGTAGTGATTACCACAGGAATGCAAACAGAGTTAGGGTGTATTGCTAAAATGTTACAAGAAGACGAAACACGTACGCCCCTGCAACAGCGAATGGCCTCATTTGGCAAAAAACTTTCTATTCTCGTTTTATTTTTATGCGTTGCTTTTTTTATTGCTGGATGGTTGCGCGGTGAGAATATCGCGATAATGGTTCTAACAAGTATTTCATTGGCGGTTGCCGCCATACCCGAAGCGCTGCCTGCGGTGATAACCATTTCCCTTGCATTAGCTGCAAGAAGGATGATTAAGTTCAATAGTCTTATCAGAAAATTACCGGCAGTAGAAACCTTGGGTTCTGTTACTTATATCTGCACTGATAAAACAGGCACTCTTACCAAAAATAAAATGCATGTGGAGCAAGTTTTTGTAAACGGTCAACTGTATGAGCGCAAGGTATTGCAATCAATCAAAGAACAGGAAGATGTTGGGCTATTGCTGCATGCCTTTGCTTTAAACAATGATGCTGTTGAAGATAGTAATAAGAGTATAAAAGGCGACAGTACTGAAATTGCATTAATGGAAGTGGCTAGAGAACTCGATGTAAAACCAGATGCTTTGCCACGCCTGGCAGAAATCGCATTTGATTCGGATCGAAAAATGATGACAACCTTTCATGCGCATGAAAATAAAATTATTTCATTCACAAAAGGAGCGCCGGATATTTTGTTGCACCGCTGTATAGATGTTGATACAGCTATACTGCAAAAGCAAGTAGACGATATGGCGGCTCAAGGTCATCGGGTACTTGGGTTTGCATATCACTATTGGGAAACATTACCCGAAAGTCCCAATAGTGAAATACATGAATCCGGTTTGAAGTTTTTAGGTTTAACGAGTATGATCGATCCGCCAAGGGACGAGGCGTTTGACGCAATATCTCAATGCAAAACAGCGGGCATAGTGCCGGTTATGATAACAGGCGACCATCCTCTTACAGCAAAGATCATTGCGCAACGCATTGGAATTTTAAGCAGTAAAACGGACCTTGTAATAACTGGTCAGGAGCTTTCAGCACTGGATAATGACAGTTTCCTGGCAAAAGTCGAAAATATAAAAGTCTACGCCCGTGTGTCACCTGAACAAAAGTTACATATTGTAAAAACGCTGCAACTCAAAGGTCATTATGTAGCAATGACCGGAGATGGAGTCAATGACGCGCCCTCCTTAAAAAAAGCGAACATCGGCATTGCAATGGGAATTACAGGTAGTGATGTTTCAAAGGAAGCCGCGCATATGATTCTACTTGATGATGATTTCTCGACCATTGTCAAAGCGGTACGGGAAGGAAGACGGATCTATGATAACATTCTGAAATTTATCAAATATTTAATGACCACTAATTCAAGTGAGCTATTAACTTTATTAATTGGCCCTTTACTTGGCCTGCCAATCGCGTTATTACCAATACATATTTTAT
>JANODK010000006.1:0-4193 GCA_031412655.1 Chryseolinea sp. | reverse complement strand
CAATACTCCATTCCCGATGTTGATGCCACGCAATTTTGGTTTGGTGATGGATCATGAAGTGTCGCGTAAATTCGCGAAGACTGATCTTGAGCTTAAAGATTTGTTTGAAGAAAAAAATTATCTTTTCAATCATTGGGTACTTAAACACTCCCCTCGCAATCTGACTGTAGGTACTGAACGAGAACGCATTGTAAAACTTTTTGAAATTCTTCGCGAACGTGCTGCGACTGTAGATAAAACATTGGATCTATTTGTTGGAGCTGAAGGCAAAAGAGCTTTAAACAGTTTGGAAAAAATAGAACGCAAATTACTTCGCGCAGAAAAAAGACTTCACAGTGACAAGCTTCGTCAGATTGAATCGGTTAAAGATGCGCTCTTTCCAAATGGAAGCTTGCAGGAACGTACCGACAACTTTCTAAACTTCTATCAACAAGATTCTGATTTCATTCAAAAGATAATCGATGCATTTGATCCATTCGATTTTCAGTTCTACATTTTACAATACACCTGAAACAAGTCTATTCTTACTAGAAAAACAATATACATTACCTTTGCATTAATAGATTCCAACTATTTTGTTACTTGGTTTAAATTCCGCTGACAGCTAACTATTATCGTTAAGATTGAAACTTAGGGAAAGCTTACCCTGAACCAATTCTGAGTGAAAAGAAGAAAAAGGTGTAAATCAATTGGAGGTTTTGGCGAAACAACCTAAAAGCAACTGAATTCTTGTGATGTTTTCGTTTTTAAGGCAAGCTTGGTTTATTTTTTCGTATTCAAGTCGATGTACTCAGAAATACTCAGAATATCAAATTCACCGTAATAAACGCGGCCGTCAATTATAAGTGTTGGGGTCTGAACAATACCTGCAGTCTTCAATATTTCAATTGATTGATTGATTTTTTTTGATGCAGCTTCATTTTTCTGAATGCAATCATTAATCTGGTCTATATCTTTATTAAGGGATTTCGATATACTTACATAATCAATTTTAGATTCTAAAACTGTTTCAAACATCGATTTATAAGCAATCGCAGAATTAGAATCATTAGAAATACATTCAAAAAAAAGCATTGAATAGTTGACAGTATTAGAAAAGGGTGTAAAATAGAACGACACTTTATCATTATACTTTGTTATCAACTCATTAAGCACGTTATGACTATCTCGACATGCAGGACATTCAAAATCAGAGACAATTAGAATTTTTGTTGAAAATGAATTGTCATTTAGCGAATAGCGTAGAAGATTTTCTAGTTCAATTTTTTTTGTTAACGGTGGTTTAAGATAAGATGTAATTTTATACTTCAACTTTAGGCTTTCAACAAATTCGGATCTTGTTTTTCTAAAAAAAACTTCCTCAAGGTACTCCTCACCCTCGAAAGAAGTGGGATCAAAAACTCTACCTGGATGTTTTGAATCAGGAATACCATTTTGCAAATTATTGTTTAAGATTAATTCTTCTATTGAAGATTTTGTGAGTTTGTTATAGACTTCAATAGCTAAGAGGCTATCAATGGAAAGATTTCTATTGGTAGCCTCTTCTGATAGCAATTCTTCTTCGATTAAAATGTCTAATGCAATTTTTCTGATATAGTAAATGTCATAAAGTCTCAAATAGAGCTTGTCACTTATTGCGCTGTCAACACTAGCTAAGGATATGATTTTACTATTAACTTCAGCTGCTTTACCTATTCTGTCATTTGATTGACGTTCACATGATAAAATAACCATAAACATCCCTATGAAGAATATCCCTATTATTTTAGTCATTTGCTAATTCAAAATTATTGGACAATAATCGTAAAATGAGTATTAGTTGTGCCATTAAAAAGAGAACCAATGGTATTACCACCAGCACCCCCATTCACAATCCAATAGTTTGCGTTATTATTATCTTCATCATCAGTATTATATTCAAAAGTATTATAATTTGTTGTGAAGGTATTAGGCAAATCAATTAAAACAAACGGGTTCGTACCCCATGCTTGAGGGTAGCCTTTGAAACCACTAAGTGCGCTAAAACAGAGTCTAAAGTTACCACCACCAGTACTAGGAGAAATAATCCCAGTGTATGAATTCTTGTTGTTTTTATCCTCATTGTCAAAATATCTAATAACTGGATATCCAGATACTCTTATTGGTCCAAGCTGTAGAACGTAATGTTTGGAACCGTATGGGGTTCCATTCATATAAGTGCGGCCATCGACTCTACAGAAATACATTGTAATATTTTTATTTCCATCAACTGGCCATGGTGGTAGTATTGAAGTCGAACTCGCTACAACATTTGTTTTCCCATTACTATCCTCACAATCCATAAAAATTCTAATTCTTTCGCCAGAACAAGGAGAAGTTGCCGAAGCTATAAGTCCAATATCATAGTCCGTAGCTGCGGCAATCCTACCACTTGTTCGAGAGGTCAATAAAGCCTCCATTTCTGAATCAAGTTTATTAACCAATTCCGCTATATAAAGATCTGAGGCTCGTGTCTCCACCTTAGGGGTTTCTGATTCAGTTTCAAGTTTAATTGCACCTTCAGTGTAGCTCGTTTCTATCTTTTCGATTTCTTGAGTTACTATAGGGTCATTCTCGCTGGCACAATTAGTCAATCCAAATGCAACAATTGCAAACAACATTAGCAGAGAGTTCATTTTTTTCATAACGATTTTATTTAGTAAGATTTAAAGATAGTAAAATTTATTTTCCAACGAAATCTTACATTATACTCTTATTTCCGTTAAACGTATCGGAATAGAATAATAGCTGAGCTTGTGATACACTCTTTGCCATTCTATCTTTGACCATGACCAAAGAAGAACTTCGCAAAATCTATCTTCAAAAAAGACGCTCACTCTCTGATGTTGAGTATGAGCGTTTGAGTATACAGATCTGTGAAAACTTTTTTAATCAAGTCGATCTATCTTTTATCAAGGTATTACACATCTTTATTCCAATCGAAAAAAACCGCGAACCAGATACCATTTTTATCATTGAAAGAATTCAAAAGAAATTTCCATACATCAATTTAGTTGTTCCTCGCGTAAATCATGTTACTGAAGAAATGGAAAACTTTCGATTCGAAGGATTTCATCAACTAGAAAAAAATAAATGGAATATTCTCGAACCAAAAGAGGGTAATCGAATTGAATCGCAAGAAATTGATATGGTTCTTATTCCGTTGTTAGCTTTTGATGAAGAAGGACATCGTGTTGGATACGGAAAAGGATATTACGACAAGCTTCTCAGCAAATGCAAATCAGATTGCAAACGTATCGGGCTATCACTTCTTGATCCAATTAAAAAAATTGAAGACATCAATCCGCTTGACGGAAAACTCCACGCCTGCATCACTCCTTCAAAAACCTGGAACTTTGAATAGAGAAAAAAAAGTTAATCGTTAATCGTTAATAGTGGGTGCGGGATTTGTGCGTTACCAAAATCGATAAACCTTAAGACCATTAACCATTAACGGTTAACTCAAATCCGGTTCCTGCTGGCTCAAGCAATGAAACGATCCCAATCCCCAGATAATATCCGTTGAATCTAGTCCAATTACTTTTCGAGTAGTAAATTGTTGCTGAAGAATATCCAATGCCCTATCGTCATGTCTATCGCGGAAGGTTGGTACGATTACATATTTATTTCCAATATAAAAGTTTGCATACGAAGCCGGCAGACGCATGCCATCATATTCAACAGCGGACGGCATTGGCAATTCAACTACATTAAGTTGTTTACCATTTTCTAATCGAAGCGTTTTTAATGCGTGAAGATTTTCCTGGAGTATGCTGTAATTCACATCACTTTTATTCTCCTCAACAATCGTTACCACTGTATCTTCATTTACAAATCGGGTGAGGTCATCAATGTGCCCATCCGTATCATCCCCAACAATACCATCACCAAGCCAGAGAATATTTTCTACTCCGTAATAGTTGTGTAAATATTCTTCAATCTGTTTTTGATTGAGATGTGGATTTCGATTTGGATTCAGTAAACAGGATGTAGTTGTTAATACAGTTCCTTTTCCATTAAAATCAACAGAACCGCCCTCCATCACAATGCCCGGATATACTACCGGAATATTATAATGCTGTGCTACTAATGTTGGAATATTATCATCTAAATCAAACGGAGGATATTTTCCTCCCCAGGCATTATACCCCCAATCCACAATCATTTTCTTTTTG
>JANODK010000005.1:0-2658 GCA_031412655.1 Chryseolinea sp. | reverse complement strand
TCTTGCGGGCTATCGCGCAAGCGCAATGATGTTGGATATAGGTGGAGTATTCGTTCATCCGAAAAAAGATTTACGTGTGGGATTGGTCATTAAGAATCTCGGTGTAGTGTTATCCGATTATTCAAACACGAGTGATGCTAAACTTCCTTTTGATGTACAGCTTGGTGTTACCTTTAAACCAGAACACATGCCGCTGCGATTTTCATTTACAGGATATAATCTAGTGCAATCTAATGTTACCTACTACAATACTGCTGCTGGTGATGATGAACCCGGAACACTCGATAAGATTTTCAGACGCATCAATTTTGGAGCGGAAATATTGCTAAGTAAAAATGTGAATGTATTAGTGGGTTATAATTATCTAGTCCATCAGGAATTGAAACTTGAGAATGCAGGAGGCGCAGCTGGTTTATCGTTTGGTTTTTCTGCGCGCATCAAAACAATTGAGTTTGTGTTTAGCCGAAGTGCTTATGTTGTTGGTAATGCTGGGTATAACTTTACACTGTCAACGGATGTAAATCGATTCTTTAAAAAGAAATGATCCGCATAATTAGTCATCACCTCGTTCTGTGTCCTCACAGAACGAAATATGATTGTAGGGCTGTGATCTGTGAAGATACAGACCATGGTTTAGATTGCTACACAGACCACGGTTTAGCTTAGGAGGTCAATCCGATTTCATGGATCATTTTAATTAATCCACTTCAATAGTTCTGCCAATTCTTTATCAGGAATATTTTCCTGTTCCGATTTATCATAGATAGAGAGGAGAAATACTGTAGTGTCAGCAACTTGTAAATAAGTAATGACTCTAGCACCACCAGATTTCCCTCTTCCTTTAGAGGCAATGGCAATGCGAACTTTATAACAATTATTACCTATCGCTTTTCCTAGCTCCGGATTTTCCTGAAGTGTTTTAATCAATAAGATGTATTCTTTTTTTAAGGAAGGATATTTTTTAACTAGTCGCTTGAGTTCCTTTTCAAAGCGCGGCAAGGTTTTTATCTTATAATTCATTAATAAGATCTTCTGCGTTACGCGCTTTTAGTTTACCTGCTTTTATCAAATTCATTTCTTCAACAGCTTCTTTAATGCCTTCCAAAACAGTTGCCTTATATGGTGTAAGTTGTTTGGCCTTCACGTAAGAAATACTTTTCAATACATCCATTAAGGAAGAAGCTTTATTGTCTGGTATGTCTAGTAATATTTTCATTTTCCAATGTGCATTTAAAATTCAGTATGAGTATATTCGAGGTAGATCGCGAACAAGATTAACCCTACAAAAATATACAACTAAAATACTCAATCCAAAGTAAAAATCCATAGTTTCGGCCTGTCCGCATAGTACGAAATCCTTCTCCTCGGTATGTGCCTCTGTCCTCAGTCTGTGTCCTCACAGAACAAAATGATTGTCGGATTGTGATCTGTGGAGAAACAGACCGCATGTTATGACATAAGCCACTTATTTGCAGAAACAGCCAGCCCCAAATTCATTCGCCATGTTAACTTAGCACCATTGCTATGGACTACAGACTGTTGACCATCAACTAACAGAACTCAATCTTTGTTTAAGAGGACAAGCATCTTAATTTTACCCTTCTAATAGAAAATCATGATTGATTCCAGCTTTCTCACACCACAGCAAATTGTGGCCGAACTCGATAAGTACATTATCGGCCAAAACGAAGCCAAGCGCAATGTGGCCATCGCCCTCCGAAATCGTTGGAGACGGATGAGTGTAAAATCCGAGATGCAAGGTGAAATTGTTCCGAATAATATTTTAATGATCGGAGCAACAGGCGTGGGGAAAACTGAAATCGCCCGCAGGCTGGCTAAAATTGCAGATGCTCCTTTTGTGAAAGTGGAGGCTTCGAAGTTTACAGAAGTTGGGTATGTAGGCCGCGATGTAGAAAGCATGGTGCGCGATTTAGTCGAACAGTCTGTAAACATGGTGAAAGCAAAGAAAAAAGAAGAGGTTAAAGAAAAAGCTGCACAGGCCGTTGAAGATATTATTCTCGATGCGTTAATTCCACCCATGCGTCCCGAGTCAACACGTACTGGTTTTTCTCCACAGATTGAATCGAATACTGAAATGCCCAGCAATGATGTTGAGTTAAATGAGCGCACGCGTAATCACTTCCGTGAGAAGATCAGAAAGGGTGAGATGGAAGATCGGAAGATTGATATCAATATTAAAGGCAGCGCGGGTTCAAATGTAGGAATGATTGGCGCAGGCATGATGGACGAAGCATCCATGATGAACATACAGGATATGATCAATGGTATGATGCCCAAGAAAAGTAAGAAGCGAAAAGTAACGGTTGCAGAAGCGCGAGTTATCTTATTGGAGGAAGAAGCCGCGAAGTTGATCGACATGGATGAAGTGAAAGAAGAAGCGATCAGACGAGCAGAAGAAGCGGGAATTATTTTTATTGATGAGATTGATAAAATTGCATCGGGTAGTAAGAAAGGTGGAGGTGGACCTGATGTAAGTCGTGAAGGTGTGCAGCGTGATTTACTTCCGATTGTGGAAGGCAGCACGGTCAATACCAAGCATGGCGTTATTAAAACAGATCATGTATTGTTTATAGCAGCCGGTGCCTTTCACGTTTCAAAACCTTCTGATTTAATTCCGGAATTGCAAGGACGTTTCCC
>JANODK010000004.1:0-5412 GCA_031412655.1 Chryseolinea sp. | reverse complement strand
CCGGCGCCATGGGCGCTGCCTTTGTCCGCGGTGTCCAGAAGTCGCCGGTGATTGCGACGGTCAAGCACGTCATTGCTTACACTCAGGAGAGAAACCGTCTCTTCGGCAACAACACGGTGATGGACGAGCGCACGCTGCGCGAGATTTACGCCCGTCCCTTCGAGATTGCACTGCGCGACGGCAATCCCGGCGCGGCCATGTGCTCGTTCAACCAGATCAACGGTGTCTACGCATGCGAAAACGAGCCGGTGCTCAATCAGCTGATCAAGAAGGAATTCGGGTTTACCGGCTGGATGATGGCAGACTACAACGCCCGGTTCGAAACCGTGCCGGCGATCCTCGCGGGCATGGACCAGGACATGCCCGGCAACTTCGCCCCGGATGTGCGGCCGGGTGACTGCCGCTTCTGCGGCCCGCTGCTTGCTGCCGTGAAGGATGGCCGCGTGCCGTTGTCGCGCATCGACGACGCCGTGTTGCGCATGCTGCGAAAGATGTATTTTCACAAAACATCACACCGTATGGTCGCGCAACATTATTTGTTACTGTAAGCAATCCTACTTAGGGAGATCATACGGTTAGATTTGTTCAAAACAACTCCAGCTGGGCAGGCATTAATTACATCAAAATCTTTTCATCGGGATCAGAATCAGGAAGATTGCGAACGTCTGATTCAGAAATATTGTCTTCAGAATCTGTGGATCGGAGTATTTAGGTGTATCCCAACCCGGCCACTAGTTTTGTAACGATTGTTTTTAAGAATAATCTGAAAGAGGAAAACGCAAAAGTTGAGATGATGGATTTATTGGGACGAAAAATTTATGATTCGGGTGTTTTGTCAAATGTGTCCACCTTGCAGATTAATACCAGTGGTTACTCGAAAGGCAATTACATAATCAGAATCAAAAAGGGAACGCAGCAGGTAACGAAAAAGTTAATGATTGAGTAGGTTATAAAAATTGACTTCAATGGCTCAATGACCTTTTAGTAAGAACATTCGTATTCATTCGGAAAACCAGATAGCGACACGCTATCTGGTTTTTTTTGATTTACCTACTGGATCCGGGTCTGGAAGCACGAGCATAACTTTTAATGTATTGTCTCAAAAAATGCCAATTCAGGACTGGGTTGATAGTGCTATGTACTATATGAAAATTCAATGAATAGAAAAGATAATAATTTTAGCGCTCAAACGATTGCAATTTTTTCAATAGATTCTAAGTAAATTTAAGTCAACCCCATTAAAAGTGGTGAATGCCCAAATACATAGAGAAAAAAGCCGCTCACTAGCGTGTTAGTAAATAACAAATAGAATCTTAAATCAGTATTATAAAACCAAAATCATGAGAGGGAAAACAAGTAGACTTACCACCAGTATCATCAGCGCAATAGCAATGATTTTAGTCGGAACATTAGTTGTAAGCTGTGGAAGTCAGAACAAAGGAGAAGATTTGGTTTTTTCGGATGGATGGAAATTTCAAACCGGTGATAACTATGATTTTTCAAAACCTGAATTTGATGATGCATCATGGAAAATGATTAAAGTCGATACCTTCTGGGAAAAACAGGGTTATGAAAATTATAATGGCATTGCCTGGTATCGGGCACATGTGGTAATACCCTCTTCGTTAAAAGAAAAAAACAAAATAGTGCAAGCCCTTCATCTATCGTTAGGACCTATAGATGATGGAGACGAAACCTACCTCAATGGTGAAAAAGTGGGCGGTATGTGGGGCTGGAATACGAATCGATCATACATCGTTCCTTTCAACTTAATTCGATGGGATCAGGAAAACATCATCGCTATACGGGTAGATGATACTGCAGGAAATGGAGGTATCTATGGCAGAGCACCTTCCTTAAAAGATGTTATGCTCTCAGATATACTGAAAATCAAAACCAACCATCAAATAGTTGAATTTACTTCAGTCAACACAAGTTTTACTGATACGTTGATATTCAATTTCAAAGTGCCTGTTGAAAAGATGGAAGGATCACTGCAAATAAAAGTGTCTAACCCAATCAATAAAACCATTGCATTTGAAAAAAATGTTGATGTAACAGTAAGTAGTGGTGCAGATTCATCTTACATCTCTTCGTTTGAAATAAAAGAACCAGGCACATATAGAGTTGATTATTCCTTTAGCGGTACCTCCGTAGCTGATACTGTGAAATACTCAACTGTGTTAGCATACACTTCGGTTCCGCATACGAATGAGCATACCGAAAAGCCATTGGTTAAACTTGCCGTGCCTGATGAAGCAATGCCTTTTGATTTACAAAATATTTCCTTCGGTGGATATTTGGACGAACGTCTTAATGCCAACCTCGTTCAGCGATTATTGAAGATTGATGAAAAGGGCATTTTAGAATGTTACTATAATCGCCCCGGAAAACAAACATGGGTAGGGGAGTACACCGGAAAATATTTACATGCTGCCAGCAGAGTATGGCAATCAACTAAAAATGAACAATTGAAAGCGCAGATGGATCGCATTGTAGATATTTTAATTTCCTGCCAAAATGAAGACGGTTATCTGGGAACATACCTGCCTGAAAATTACTGGACGGATTGGGACGTTTGGGCTCATAAATACAACATGTTAGGATTGCTGAGTTATTACTCCGTAACCGGATATAAGCCAGCGTTGGAGTCGTCTATAAAAATGGGTGATTTGTTGTGTAGAACTTTTGGCGAAGGAAAAGGTCAGCGGAATATTATTGAGTCGTCAGGTCATGTGGGCATGGCGTCCACCAGCGTGCTGGAGCCGATCACTTACCTATACCGTTACACAGGCGATAAAAAGTATTTCGATTTTTGTAACTATATCATCAAAGCGTATGATTATAAGAATGGCCCAAAGATCGTATCTACTTTATCGACCATTGGAAAAGTTGATAAAACAGCAAATGCCAAAGCATACGAGATGACTTCTAATCTAATCGGGATTGTAAAGCTCTATCAGTTAACAGGAGATAAAGTTTTACTTAAAACTGCCGAAAATGCATGGAAAGATATTTCTGCGTATAAGCTATACATTACGGGTACAGCCAGTGAGCATGAACTATATCAGGAAGATTTTCACTTGCCGGCAAGCAATGATGTAAACATGGGAGAAGGTTGTGTGACCACCACATGGCTGCAATTCAATCAGGCGCTATATTATCTCACAGGTGAGGCAAAATACATTACTGAAATTGAGAAATCAGTTTACAATCATTTATTCGCGGCCGAGAATCCTGAGAATGGTTGTGTTAGTTATTATACCGCATTGCAAGGCAAGAAGCCATATCGTTGCACCATCGATGCGCACTGCTGTTTGGCGAGCGTACCAAGAGGCATTGCAGCCATCCCGGAACTAGCTTTCGCGAAAAATTTAAAAAATGGTTTTGATGTCAATCTTTATTCGACAGGAAAATTGACTGATAAAATTGTTACCAAAGATGGAAACGAAGTTGGGGTTGTTTTCTCTATGGATTCTAAATTTCCACAAGAGGGGAAAGCCACCATTACACTTAACCCGGAAATAAAAAGTGAATTTGAATTATCCTTGCGCGTGCCTGAATGGTGTAAGAATTTTAAAGCCATTGTAAACGGTAAAACGATTGCCGGAATTTCTGGTCAATATTTAAACATCACACAGTTGTGGGATAAAAATACCGTAATAAAAGTTTCATACGATTTGCCAACTCAAATTTTGGATGGCGGAAAAAGTTATCCGGGATATATTGGTTTAAAATATGGAACTCAAGTACTAGCGGTTGACCAAGCACTTAATCTAGAAATTACCGACTTGGATAAATTGTCAATGGGTGATCCAATGCTGAAAAGTATACCATCATCTTCACTCCCGGAAGGTTGGTTTGGAAAACAGCTTTTTAGTGCACATGCTTTTTATAATGGCAAAGCTGTTAACCTTAATCTCGTGCCCTACGCGGAGGCAAGTCAAACCGGTGGCGATATCAGAGTTTGGATTAAAAAGAGGTAAACCAATGAAGGCTCTGTGTTACTATATCATCCGGACGCACGAATAGTAATTTAAAAATCAGTACCTAGTCGTCTCTTAAAAACTTGTTTTAGATAAAATTTGATTTATAAAGGTTTTGGAAATTGCTTAAGAATCAATTCAATCATATTGATCTTATTCGGAAATAAAACCTAGTCGGGGTTTTAAGTGACGACTGATTAAGCAAGAATTAGAATTTGTCTATTAGGGAAAGCAAGGAGCTCTTTCAATAATTCTTATGAATGAATTTGCCAGCGCTGTTTTTTTATTTAAAGAACAGAAGTAATCAAATTCACACGATATGCCTGGAGTTGCACTCCATCGTGGTTTTTGAGACATCCCGTTTTTCGCAAACGGCTTTTAATGATAGGTAGAAAATTATTTTAGCCAAAAAACGTTTTCATTTATCTATTTTGTAATCTCAATAGCCACGGCCTTAAATTTAAAGGAATTCTAAGTGATTTTGATTAGTTCTAAAGAACATTTTAAAATTCTATTACACCTCACATTGCGATTATCGCTTTAATGAATTTTTTTTAGCAAAAATCCGAAGTAAAAATTAGTATTAATATCCTTAAAAAAATTCAATATTTTAAAACTTATTTAAGTTGTTTTAGAAGTACTATCGCCCATGGGTCTAAGCTATGTTTCCAGATTAATTCGCCTTTTCTATCGGCCTCAAGGGTGACTTTTTTAGTCTTCATTCCTAAGTCCTTTAGTTGTTCAGTTTGTTCTCGAGTAGGCGGTTCGGGGCTTCCCATTTTTTGCCAGCTTTTTAAGGCGAAGGCATTTTCTTTATCGACTATCTCAATCTCGAATTTACTTCCCGGGTTTACATGGATCAATTTTAAATCAATGTTTTTAGCTCTACCTGTTTGAAGTGTTTTTTCAGCTTTGTCTCTTGAGCCTATTGAAATGGGTGCTGATTCTATCACTTCGGATGGGTAATTATAAAAAAGGCCTATTAGAAATTTACTTGATGTGTTTTTTGTAAGTATAAAACCATTCTCAACGGTAAGAGTTTCGTCACCCAACTCCTTTAGAAACCGATAGGCATGAAATGCTGGTTTTGCAATACCCTGAAAATTAACCAACCCCCAACCTCCGTGAAAAATCGATGAACCCGCGCCTCCTTCCTCTTCTATATCAGTAAAAATCCAATACGAAAGAGAATTAGCCATATCGATGCATTCAATATTGGCGCGTACAACGTACGTTGCAGCCTGCAAATAATCATGGGTGTGATCTCTGTTTGATGGACTTGAGCTCCATTCGGTAAGATGAATTTCAGCATTTTTATACTTGCTTTTCTGTATGGTTTTATTTAGCCATGTTAAATCCATTTTTAAACTATTAACAGGCCTACTCATTTCAAATTGACCACCTCCATCACCAAATGGATAGGTTG
>JANODK010000003.1:0-2697 GCA_031412655.1 Chryseolinea sp. | reverse complement strand
TAACGCAGTACGGATACAAATCTATACTGCAATTATCACCTATACATTGATCGTGGTGATCAAAAGCAAATTGAAATGCACGCTATCAAACTACGAAGTGCTCCAAATCTTAAGCATATCCTTGCTTGACAAAGAGGCCCTAAAAGACCTACTTTCAAACTCTGTAAATCAAGATGTCAAAGAACGAAACTACAATCAGTTAAAATTTGACCTATTTTTATAGGACGCTAGTGGAAAGTAATATGCAATAAGTATCGGTTCAATGTAGTATTCTTGATTTTCGAAAGCCCTCTTCTCACTTAGCTCTCTAGCCGAAGGTAGGTTTCCCCTATCAACTACAACTTGAAATGATTTTAAAGCATCATCCTTCATTCGTTCACCAACGAGGTCAACAACTCGCTCTTCGGGTGTATCCCCTTTGGTGTCATAAAACCATCCAAGAAAGGCTTGGGCAATCTGGTTAATAGCAGGAAGGTTGCTACCGTCCTCAATTTGCAAACGAACATTCTCATAGCTTTCATACCTCCTCCGATCATCCTCCGTTTGTTTCTGTCTCCATTCAACAAGACTTTGCCTTTCCTCCAGTTCATATTTATTATCAGGAGGCATCTCCAACTCAGTGAGTACAGGTTTTAGATCAGGGAACTTTTGAGATTGGATTCGAGCAAGATTAATTGCAGATCCAGAAAAGGATGAATTTCTTTGAACATACCAGACTAAATTTCGCCATTTTATGATCCAATCCTTGTCATCACCTTGGCTTTTTACAACTTGTTCTAAGTGACATATAACGTCAGACTCTCTCATCCATAGTCCCTGACAAGCTTCGCTGATGTGAAAAAATTTAAGTAGAAGATTTTCAGCAGACACTAAACTTAATGCTTCCATCTGTACTTGAACTCTAAAGTCAGGATGTAAATCGAAATACTTAGAAGTTGTCTCATCGAATTCTTCCTTTCGAAAATGGCTATGCCTCCTTAAACTGTTCAAAGTTCTCCAAAGGAATGAAGATTCAGGTGGCGAATCTCGTTTAAACAGTTCAACTAATATATTAAATATCCAATCTTTCGGATCATCGTGCATTTGCGCATCGTCATTTGATTCAAAACGATATTCGACCAAGCTTGCCAATGCATCATTCAGTTGTTCCAAACTCAAAGTGGAAGCTAAACCATAACCCAATCCCGCATATAAAGGTCCCCGCCTCGAAGCATTCGAAATGCCAATAAGAACTTTTCCTATGGTTTGACCATCAAATGAATCAATACTGGCGCGCAAAATTTCTAGTGCTAGCCGAAGCGACTCCATCTCAGCTAGCCGTGTTAAGCAATCAACAAGACTTTGCCATTCTGGTTGCACTTTGCATTCTTCCAGTGCTTCTATCGCTGCTTTCCGTTCGATATAAGTTTTGGAAGTATTTAGAACAACATCCTTTAAATCCGAACCAATTAAATCTGCAAAAGGCTCACCTTTGATGGATTCAAGAATAAGGTGTGTCAATTGATAAGGAGAATTGCGGTCCGTGAGTACCTGGAGTATATCAGTTTTAAGTTCTGGTTTTGCAAAACCTTTTCCAAAAGTTGCGTGCCAGTCTTCGTTTCTAAAGTACGGGTCATCACAAGACAGTTTTTGTAGACAACTCAGCAAATGACGTGAAAGCTCTATTGACAGCACTGAAGGATCCCCATATCGAAAAAAGCCATACGGATCTCTTTTGATAAAGTCTCTCGCGATTTCAGAATTGTCTATTGTAGCAAGCCACGCATGCAACCCTCGAAGCGCTGGTGGAACAATAAAATCATCCGCATATAACAAGGTCTCCAAGCGACGAACCGAAAGATCAGTACGGAGCTTGGTAGAAATGAAGTGTGCACTCAAGTACTCAATAATAGTTCGATGGCCAGGTTCAACAGTATCGTTACTTACATTACGGAAAACTTTTGTGGACAATGCAGATCTTATCAATGCCTCGTTGAATTCTTGACTTGAAATCTGTTGAATGGTAACTGCACCTTTTAGCGACTTACTGTCTAAACTTATTAATTGTTTATTACCCAGTATTAATTGCGCACTAATGAACCCTGCAACTCGCAGTAATAATTCAGACGAAGGTCTTGTTCGATTTAGTGATCTGTGCATTTCGTTTTCTTCATCAATCAAAACCTTGCACGTTTGTTCAAATAACTGAATCTTAGTCTTTGGCCATCCCGTTTTCCTTACTGTTTTTATTAACATTAAAAGAGTCTGTGGATTTCGGAGCAATTCGATGCTATCATGTTTTGCAGCATTTTCAATGAATTGTTCTCCATTCTGCCCATCACCATTGGCATTTACAAATGAAGTGATCTCACTGTTGTTTAAAGGCAAGAGTTTTCCTATTGTAGGTTTTTTTTTCCAACGATCAGAAATAATAGTTGTATTCGCTATGTTCTGCCAATCAACAGCACGGCATGTGAAAATGAAATTTGAAATATCGTTGTTCCGAATTTTGGAAAGGATTTGAACTATAGGTGTCCCAGATGAATATGCTGTAACTTCGTCAAGAGCATCAATAATTGAATATTCCGGAAAGGTCTGACCCAGTCTACCGCTAATTACCTGACCTAGGGATTCCGCTAATTGCTTGACCCAGGTATTCCGACAATGGTTTGACCCAGGTATTCCGCTAACTGTTGACCTAGGCATAGGTTCAATAAA
>JANODK010000002.1:0-3030 GCA_031412655.1 Chryseolinea sp. | reverse complement strand
TCTATGGGAAAAGGTCATAGCTTTTTGCCGCGAGACCTTGTTGAGGTGATGTCAAGGTGCTTGCTTTTCATCACGAACTCATTTACATCCTTGTAAGGTGCGTATAATGTCGAGGCATCATTAAAGGATATACCCTTTGAGGTTAAATTTTGCTTGGCTTCTTTTCCCGCAAGGTCGTTGTCAAGGAAAAGATTTACCTGATCATGCGACTTTATGATATCCACGTTCTTGTTGAGGAAGCTTAGAGAATTCAGGATCAAGAAATTCGAAGGAACAGTAAAAGTCCCAATGTCTTTATTATCTGTAGATAGGACGGATAGGTAATCCATAAAACCTTCAAGGACACAAAGGCCTTTTGCTTGGTGATCAATTAGGGAAATATCTTTGGGTGATGAAGAGCCTTTAAACCAATTGTTACGAAGCTCATAGCCGCCAGATCGATTTTGAAATCCAATCGCAGAATAGATTTTTGAGGCTATTTTAAATTTGACCTCCTTACAATGATCAGCTCCGATCTGAGTTCTAATTCCACGGCCATTTAAATAGTGAATAAGATTAAAGTCTAAGAGATTAGTTGCAGAAAGAACTTCCAATTTGCTTTCAGGAATTTCACGGACCCGGTGGTCAATAGAAGGTTTGATTTGAAAGTTAGTACTTGATATCTTCTCCAGGAACTCATGCAACGTGCATTGGTGTATTTTTGCTCCTAGATCAGTCAGCGTCCCTCCTTCCCCGGAACCGTGGTCGTACCAAACATTAAGTTTTGTATTGACTTTTAGAGAAGGGCTTCGCTCATTCCTGAATGGGGAAAGATACCAATGGTCATTACCACGAATCTTTGCAGGCTCAAAACCTAAACTAGATAAGTAGTCTGTGATTGAAATTCTTTTCGCATCCAAAAATGATAAAGCCATATCGTATAATTTGATATGGCTCAAAATTCATTGAAGAATATTTATTGGATTCACATGTTGGTACAAACTGGGGAAAGATTTATTACCTCACTTTGATATACGGTTTATCATTTTGCGCGCCTTTATATAGCTTCTCATTTTTCGCATCAAGAACAATGGTCTGCGATACATTTGGGTTATTTGAATTTAATGATCTTGTGTGAGCATCATATGAAGCGATGAAAGTAGGAAGTGGTCTATCATCTGCATGCGCCATGCTCACCCATCCTTCATTATCATAATCGTTCATTCTCCATTTGCTATTCGACACCTGATAACCATCACCACCAGGTTTAACAAATATTGAATCCCGAACTTGCCGCATTCCTATTTTCTGTCCTGTCTCAGGATTGGTGACATCCAAAGAATATTCTCTTACATAAACCCCGGTCGCTGAGTCAAAATTATGCTTGCTCTCTTTCGTACTGCAGGACACAACTCCCAATGCACCTGCACAAATCAATATCAATCTAAGTGTCATGATAAGAAGGTTTTAATTTTTATTCATGTAATTAATCAACGACTGCAATGTCTTTTTTACAGCATCTTTAGTGCCACTTTCAGCGTTGTAATATTTAATTCTGAAACTCTCATAAGAGACTGCCTCCGACTTCTTTGTCTTAACGAATTTGGTTAAAAATCGTATAAGCTCAGAAGTATTTTTATTTTGAATTACACCAGTTTCGGTAAATGATTTAAAAAGGTAAGCAAGGTGCGAAACCGACAAATCAAAATTCAATTTGAAATCGTCAATTATGCCTTCTACTTTCGACAGTGGCGCAATCTGTAGCTGTCGCTTCTGCTTTAAGTAATCTAATTCTTGTGTGATCCATTCCAAAAGTTGTGTCTGTATTGATGGAGCGTCCGCATTAAATTTTAAATGTGAGTCGCAATGCATTTGATTGCACACTTTATAGAAGTAAGCCAATTGATCTATTCGATCTGACAACGTTTCGCATTTACTTAATGACTTATTAACAAGCGTTAAATAATATTCGTAAAATTCATTTGTGTTGAAATTGCTATTGATCAATGCTCTACAAAAATCTTGCATTAGAAAAGCAGGATCGTCAATTGAGCAATCAATCGCAAGCAATGCAACGTTGAGACTATTAAAAAACTGAACAATTCCAAACGACAATGTGGGAGCTAACTGTGCATGCTTATTAGCATCCAACACTAGATTCAAAAGAGTCGGATCTAAAGATGTGTGTTCAAACTTCGCTGAGATAGCCTCCGCATGGTTCACCAACTCAAGCCTTATAAGACCTATTTCATTTTCAGGTAGGTTTCCATTTATGTCAAAATAGGTAGGGAAATGATCGCGAATAAATTGCAAAAGGTTTGTCAAAATGCTAACCATCTCTCTCAGGAGTAAGTTAGTTCGAGCACTCTTTGGGTTAATGGTTAAAATACAGTAGCAACAATTAATAAGGTCTGAAATACCTCGCTGGTGAAAAGAGAAATACCTCTTTAAAACTCTTTCTTCCTCAACAGCAATAACCTCTTGCTTGAACGCCAATTTTATTCGTTGACATTCAATTAAAAATGCTTCCTTAACTTTATTCGTGTCTGAATCCTTATGCTGCTTTAATTCTATCTGACGAATAGTATGAGAAACCTTGCTTTCTATATTTGCCAATTCATATACCAAGCCTTACCATTTATACCCCACACACGATCTTTCGCCTTGTCTGGCTTCTAGGGCAAATGTTCAAGGTAATTAGTTACTAAGCAATGCTATTTGTGATGTAATTCCATACGATTTTTTATGTACAACAAAAAAATACACAGCGTTGGTAATACTATAATGTATGTAGTTTAATACTAGTTTTTATGTAGAATTAACGAATTCCCAATTATTCAGAGACTTTCAACAATTCTTGAGCTTCTAATTTATTAATTAGCTCAACTTTATTTCCCACACTAACCTTAGTGAATATTCCGGAAAGGTCTGACCCAGTCTACCGCTAATTACCTGACCTAGGGATTCCGCTAATTGCTTGACCCAGGTATTCCGACAATGGTTTGACCCAGGTATTCCGCTAACTGTTGACCTAGGCATAGGTTCAATAAA
>JANODK010000001.1:0-91341 GCA_031412655.1 Chryseolinea sp. | reverse complement strand
TGGGAATATGCGTGTCGCGCAGGAACAACAACTGATCCTGAAAACTTAAGAGATTACGCTTACTATAAAGACAACAGTGGAGCCAAGTTTCACAAAGTTGCTCAGCTGAAACCCAACGCATGGGGATTGTATGATATGCTTGGCAACCTCAGTGAATGGACACTTGATCAATACAATTCGAATGCATACCAGAAACTTGAAGACGGGACAAAAAATCCATCAACACCTGTTGGAGCTCGATATCCTCGCGTGACACGAGGCGGATCATATTTGGATGAAGCAAAAGAATTGCGATGCGCCAATCGCATATCTTCATCAGCCGATTGGAACAAACGCGATCCGCAAATTCCAAAAAGTCGCTGGTGGCTTACCGATGGTATGGGCATTGGCTTTCGAATTGTGAGACCAGTACAAGCTCCGTCAAAAGAAGAAATCGAAAAATTTTATGCGGTCTATTTAAAATAAAAATCACCATGCTCCATAAGCACGGACAAAAACAATAAACACCTACAATCATGAATGAAAAAATTAACAATCCATCTCGCAGAGATTTTGTAAAACAATCTACTCTGCTCGCAGGAGGTTTACTTGCTGCACCTCTCTTATCAAATGCAAACTACCTTAGCTCTGTCGATGACACCATCAAGATCGCTCTTGTTGGTTGTGGCGGCCGTGGTACAGGCGCTGCTATGCAAGCATTGCTTACAAAACAGAATGTAAAACTCGTTGCGATGGCAGATGCCTTTCGCGACAGACTTGATAGTTGCTATGCAACGTTGACCGATGAAAATTCAGAAGAAGGTAATGTAAAGGCGAAAGTAACCGTAACGGACGCGACTAAATTTACAGGCTTCGATGCATATCAAAAAGCAATTGCATTGGCGGATGTAATAATCCTTACTACACCTCCAGGTTTCAGACCGATTCATTTTGCTGAGGCGATCAAACAAGGCAAGCATGTATTCATGGAAAAACCAGTGGCGACTGATCCTGCCGGAATTCAAAAAGTATTGCTCGCTGCCGAAGAAGCCAAGAAGAAAAAATTAAATGTTGTCGTTGGATTACAGCGTCACTATCAAAATTCATATCGCGAATTGTACAAGCGTGTGCAAGATGGAATGATTGGAGAAATTACTTCCGGACAAGCTTGGTGGAACAATGATGGTGTATGGGTAAACCAACGCAAACCCGGACAAACTGAAATGGAATATCAAATGCGCAACTGGTATTATTTCAACTGGCTTTGTGGAGATCATATCAACGAACAACACATTCACAACATTGATGTGATGAACTGGTTCAAAGGTTCATTCCCGGTGAAAGCACAAGGTATGGGTGGAAGACAAGTTCGCACCGGAAAAGAATTCGGAGAAATTTATGATCACCACTTTGTTGAATTTCATTATGCTGATGGAAGTGTGTTGAACAGTCAGTGCCGACACATCAAAGGTACATACGCCATCGTTGATGAAATGTTGGTGGGAACAAAGGGGGTTGTGAAATGCGGTGATGCAACGATTTCAAGCAAAGGCAAATCGCTTTACGCATACGATAAGAAAGGTGAGAACAATCCATATCAAACCGAACACGATGAACTCTTCGCAGCAATTGCTAAAGGTGAATATAAATTTGCCGATGCTGAACGTGGAGCGAAGTCAACCATGACGGCTATTATGGGAAGAATGGCAACGTACTCAGGAGAAGTTATGGAGTGGGATAAAGTAATTAACTCAGGCATCAGCATTATGCCAACAACATTTGCGTGGGATGCTGAAACACCAAGTAAGCCCGATGCCAATGGATTCTATCCGATTGCAACTCCAGGGTTAACAAAATATTTTTCTTAGTCAACGAAGCTAAACAATCGAAATAGCCTCAGCTTCAAATGGAAGTTGAGGCTATTTTTTTTATCGGACATAAAATTCAATCTGGTTTTTAAGTATTTTACGAGTTGAATTGAACAGTACATTGTCAGCCGCATGAGTAACATTGCTCTTTTTATTATTTTACTAGCGATTGTAACTGCATTAGCTGAGGTTACAGAAAAGATACGTATTCCATATCCAATACTACTTGTGCTGGCCGGAATGGTCATTGGCTTTATACCCGGATTACCCCGTGTGGAACTTGATCCTGAAATTGTCTTTCTTATTTTTCTCCCTCCTATTTTATATGCCGCGGCATGGACAACCTCGTGGCCCGATTTTAAAAAAGCCAAACGACCCATTACCTTACTTGCGATTGGTTGCGTGATCTTCACCACTTGCGCTGTTGCAGTCGTAGCACATTATTTCATTCCTAACTTTAGTTGGGCAGAAGCATTTGTATTAGGCGCCATCATTTCACCGCCTGACGCTGTGGCCGCAACAGCTGCTACAAAAGGATTGGGTGTTCCAAAAAGAGTCATCACTATATTAGAAGGCGAGAGTTTGGTGAATGATGCTACAGGGTTAATTGCTTATCGTTATGCCGTAGCATCTGTTGTTACCGGTGCTTTTAGTTTAAAGGAAGCCAGCTTACAATTTCTATTTGTAGCGATTGGTGGAATTCTTTTTGGCTTAGCCTTAGGTTGGATATTCAAATGGATTCATAAGCTTACACCGGATAATCCAACGACAGAAACCGCTTTAACTTTTCTTGTTCCTTTCATTGCATACTTAGGCGCTGAAGAGTTTCACATGTCGGGTGTATTGGCTGTCGTTACTTCTGGTTTGTTCCTGAGCTGGAATGCTTCAGAAGTATTTTCACAACGCACAAGACTACAGGCCAATGGAACATGGGAAACCGTTATCTTTCTATTGAACGGAATTATTTTCATTCTGATTGGATTGCAATTACCGGCCGTTCTTGAAAACATCCATGATATTGCGCTAAGCACACTTCTGTTTTATGGTGTTATCGTAAGTCTCGCGGTGATCATTGGAAGAATAATATGGGTATATCCAGGTGCCTACATCCCACGACTATCAAAAAGAATCCGCGAAAAGGAACCGTATGTAAATATTCGCTTAGTAACAATTACCGCATGGTCAGGCATGAGGGGTGTTGTTTCATTAGCAGCAGCATTGGCTCTCCCCTTAGCATTGAGCAACAATCAACCCTTTGAAAACAGAAGCTTAATCATCTTTCTAACATTTTGTGTCATCTTTTCCACATTAGTCATACAAGGCTTGAGTTTACGTCCGTTAATAAATTGGTTAGGGATTAAGCCGGATGGACAAGAACACATTGATGAGCAGGAAGCGCGGTTAAAAATTGCAGTGGCCGTGATCAATCGCATCGAAGAAGAATTTTCGCTAAGCTTAACTGACGATGTATTGAATCAGATTAAAACGAAATATGAAATACGTATTCAGCGATTGCAAAAAGATCAAACCAAACGCAGAATAGACGAAGATCAGATTAATGAATTCCATCGCATACAACACGAATTACTTTCCATGGAGAGAAAGCATATCATCACCATGAGAAGAGAAGGAAATATTAGCGATGAAGCCCTTCGAAAAATTGAGTATGAATTGGATTTGGAAGAAACGCGATTGATTCTGGAGAAGAAATAAAAATACGTTTCTAAGTTTTAGAATATCCTATGAAATTGAAGGCTTCGAATGAACATTCGCTTCAATCCTTCTATTCAATTCCTAAATCTGATAAAAATCATTTTCTCATTTGATAATAATCAAAAGTAATGTTTTGTCGCTCCAATACATTTGGATCAATAAAAAATTACTGCTATGAAAAAGATACTGGTTCCCTGTGATTTTTCAGAACCTGCTATAGAAGCATTTCGGTTCGCTCTTGACGTTGCGGCCCAATCAAATGGTTCCGTCCATTTATTTTACGTTGCAGAGCCGCAGGTTTTATCTGATCCGGTAACAATGTCAATGGATATTGAACAACAATTTCTGAACGACATTCTCGCAAATTCGGAAAAGGAATTTAAAAAAATAACGAGCAAATATTCACGTAAAGGAGTTGTTGTAGCCACCGGAGTCGAATTTGGAATACCTTCCCGAAAAATTCTGGACTATATCATTGATAATTCCATCGATCTTGTCGTCATGGGATCACATGGTGCAACTGGACTACGGGAAATATTCATTGGCTCGAATGCTGAGAAAATAGTTCGTAAAGCTTCCGTTCCTGTTCTGGTATTGAAGAATTACGTTAAAGGTCCAATTAAGAATATTGTCTTTCCGAATACATTCGAATCAGAAAATATCCATGAATTAATGACTAAAATAAAAGCTTTGCAGGACTTCTTTGACGCACAACTTCACCTGGTGAGGATTAATACTCCTGTCAATTTTATTTCAGATAGTGTAATTCTTGAGAGACTTCGCAATTTTGCAAAGTATTATGCATTAAAAAATTACACAACAAATGTTTTTAACAACGTAAGCGAAGAAGGAGGTATTCTGAAATTTACCAAATCTATTCAAGGTGAATTAGTTGCAATGGGCACGCATGGAAGAACAGGCATTAAGCACCTCCTGACTGGAAGCATTGCAGAAGACGTTGTTAATCACTCAAACGGTTTAATCTGGACCTATGCATTGAAAGATGAATTTGCAGATGCATAACCAATTCATTTCTGAGAATAAAAACAAAAAGCCTCTGACAAGTCAGAGGCTTTTTGTTTTTATAGAGTAGTTGGTGCTAAGTATATTGTTCAATAACACGCTTCAGCGATTCCGTAGTCACTACTCCGGATTGTCTCCACACCACATTACCTTTTTTAAAAAGCATAAGCGTAGGAACACTCTGCACGCGATAAGCCGAAGCCGCCTGCGGATTTTTATCAATATCAATTTTAATGATGCGTGCTTTGTCGCCAATCTTTGATTTTAGTTCTTCCAGAATTGGTGCCATCATTTTACAGGGTCCGCACCACTCTGCTGAAAAATCAACGAAGGTTGGTTTGTCGCCCTGTATCAGTTCTGAAAATGTAGCCTGTGGCATTGTTATGCGTTAATGGTTTCGACTTCTACTAAAGGTTTCATAACAATCTTTGCCGTAATTGAGTTTGAAATCAAACAATTTGCTTCTGATTTTTGAAGCACCTTCATCGCTCGCTCTATATCTTTTTCATCCCTCACCACCACTACTGGTTCTAACAAGACTTCAGTCATCCTAAACTTCCCTTCCACTTGTTCGAGTTTACCTTTCGAACTGCATTTGAAAGAAACAAAATCAAGTTTCGAATTTTCTGCAACAGCTAAAAAAGTTGTCATCAGGCAACTGCTCACTGACGCAGTGAACAAGTGCTCTGGCGACCAAATGCCCGGAATACCTTTTGGGAATTCGGGAGGTGTCGCTACTTCAATACAACCACTTGAATTGGCAGTTCCATTTAGTTCGGGTGAGCACATCATCCCTCTGCGATCCTTGCTCCATGCGATATCGACATTATAAAAATGCGGTTCCATAATACTTAGATTTTATGTTGTAAGCTTGCCCAACTTCCACCATTGTGAACATTAGTATATCCATGCGATTTCAAGATGCTCTTTGCAGTAGCACTTCTCATTCCTGATGCACAGCATGTGACGATGGTTTTATTTTTATCGGGAAAGCGATTCAAATTATTTTTTAATTGATCAACTGAAATATTAATCGATCCTTTAATGTGTCCACCGTTATACTCACCTTTTGTGCGTACGTCCAGAACAACAGCCCCTTGCTTAAAAAGGGAAGCGTAATCTACTGCAGATCCTATTCCAAAAATTTTCTTTAGTGTTTCAATCATGATGTCTATCCAATATTATTTTAACTTTTACTCTGAATCTTTTTCCGCAGCGTGCTCAATCCAAACGGCAAGTACAGCGGACAGAAACTAACTAAACTGGTGAGGACAAAAATTACTGAAAGCGCAATAAGAACAAGTCCCAATGTTCCGCTAATGATTCCCGTGAAATAAAGTGTAACCATAATCGCTGCAATTATCACCCGGATAATACGATCAGCAGAGCCCATATTTTTTTTCATGTCTTTTAATTTTAAACAAAGCTAGTGCGCTCAACATTGCCAATCTGTAACAAAAGTCACATTGGCGACAAATGTTAACGCGTATTAAAATTAAAGATGGGGCATTGTTATTTTACTGACAAGAATCAGCCATTAAGATGACCTTCCTCAACGGAACAGGCTCCGTTCGAAAAGATTCTAAAAAAAATAATTGAAGAAAGCAATTAGCCCTAATACCAATAGTATGATGCTGGGCAACATTCGTACAAATCGATTTTGTTGAAACTGGTAGGAAACTTTCTGTGCCAGAACCGCGAGCAAAGTCAGCAGTGCCATCGCGCCAACGGATGTTCCCAATACATAACTATGCAAGCGCAACGATGTATCCAATTTTATCCAACCTTCTGATTTTAGATAGGCAGTGACACCAATCCAAAATGGAATAGCCTGCGGATTTAAAATGCTTAATATGATGCCTCTGCGAAATCCACTCTCTTGAAGTTTAACGGATATCATGGAGGGCTTGCGAGTTGTCCACAGTCCAAGCACACCTAATGAAGTCATTAACACAGCAGCCAACAGTTCAAAGTTTTTAAGGACAATGGGTGTTGACGTAATAAGATGTTCAAACTCAACCGCAATCCAAGCGTATGGATATTCTATAATCGCTACCGCTAAGGCAAATCGAAGAGCAACTCTTACCTTGTTCTCCAGCCCGAGTTGAAGTACCATGATATTAAGTGTTCCGGGAGGAATAGATCCAACAAAACTAAAGATGAAACCAATAATAAAAACCTGAATGATCAATTCCGTATTGTTTTAAATATCTCTCAACACGAATAGCTGAATTGAGAAGGCGCACACTCTCTACAAACAAACATAAGACTCATCAACTTGATTTCAAAACTATCCCTTTTCCATTGGTGAATTTTCGTTAGGCGTCTTGTCGTTCTTCTTACTATCAAATAGATTAACCATTAATCCACCCATCAGTCCACCATACAATGTGCTGTTAACAGGTGAAGAAGTGATGGCGCATGTTCCACTCATACATCCCACATAATACCAATACAGATATCCTCCTATTGCGCCAATCACAATCCCAAATCCCCAAATCATCAACTTCTTCATAACCAAATTTTTTAAGAAACTTCTCCTGTCCAATTGGAAATATCTCCTGACACATTATAAACCTCAAATCCTCTCTTCGCCATAATGGAACATGCCAAACCACTTCTTCCACCACTGCGACAATAAACAAAATTGGCTTTGCTTTCATTGAGTGCTTCAATTTTCTCATTGAAGGAATCGTCCATTACATCGATGTTGATGGCATTGGGTATTCGTTCACTTTTGAATTCTTCAACTGTTCGAACATCTAACCCTACAGAATCAGACGTGTTTATAAGTTTTTGTTGAAAATCTTTACTATTCAGGTTCTGGTAGCGTTGAGTCGTTACGTCCTTGCTCATAATCATCGTCTCTTTGATTTATTAAGGCAAAGATCAATAGTGACTTGTTAAGGTTCTGTGACTTAAGTCACATGAAGATTAAAGTGTAAGTCTGCTTATTTCATTTCTCGAAATCGATATCCTTTTCTGTGACTCTAGTTTTTTGAGCAATCTTGAAATTACCTCTCGGGAAGAGTTGAGATCATCAGCAATCTCCTGATGGGTAATGGTAATTTTGTTTGATGCTAACGATTCAAACTGGCGTTTCAAATAAAACTCAAGCTTCTGATCCATGGAATGAAACGCAACCTGATCGATTACCTCCAACAATTCTTCAAATCGTGATCGATACGTTTCCAGTACAAAATAATACCATTGACGATAATCTTTCATCAGCCCATCCATGTACTGAATCGGAATGGCCAATGCCTTTACCTTCGTCATGGCTTTTGCTTTAATGGCGCTACTTTCATTTTTTGCAGCACAGATCATCGAGAGTGCACATGCATTTCCTTTTTCTAAATAATAAAGAAAGAACTCTTCACCATCTTCACCCTCACGATACAATTTCACGCGGCCATCAAGAATAAGTAATAAACTTTTAAAATACTGACCGGGGCGCATCAGCATCGTACCTTCTTCGAATTCGGTTACAGGTCCAATCTCTTCGAGATGTTGAATAAGCTCGGCATCGAACTGGGGAAACAATTGGTGGAGTTGCATGTGCTAAAGATAAACTGATGAAGCGAATTTATAGAAGTGATGCTCAATGAAAGTTTTAATAGAGAAAATTCAATTGTTATTAAATGTGCAGTCGGGCTCCTTAGACTGTTAAAAAAATATGAAGAAGAATAATCACTCTCTTTGTTTACGTCATTGCGAGGAAGCGTCCCGCCTTAAAGCGGGACATGCTGACGAAGCAATCCCCACATGAAATGCGCTCTTCCTAGCCGGGGGATTGCTTCACGCCTGCGCGCCAAACCCACGCTTCCCTGCCTGCCGGCAGGCAGGAGTTCGCAATGACGTTTAGCTGTTTATGTTTTTACATTACCTTTAAGAACAACCCATCACCATGCCCACTTCATCCGAACACGAAATTCAAGGATTAACCGCTCAACAGGTAGAGGAAGCGCGTGCGAAGTTCGGGCGCAATGAAGTCATTCATGAAGAAAACAATTTTCTGGATGTACTTAAAGGTATTTTCAAAGACCCGATGGTTTTACTGTTGCTCGTGGCCACTACGATCTACTTCATCAGTGGGGATATAGGTGATGGCGTTTTTATGGCATTGGCTATTGTATTAGTCACCAGCATTTCATTGTATCAGGAATCAAGAAGTCGAAATGCATTGGCTGCTTTGAAAACATTAACGCAGCCTACCTGTAAAGTAATTCGTAATGGTGAAACAGTTGAAATCAAACGCGAAGAAATGGTGATAGGCGATTGCATGATGGTGGAAGAAGGGACCTCTATTCCTGCCGATGGCGTTGTTTTGTATTCCCATGATTTTTCAGTGAATGAATCCATTCTCACAGGCGAGTCATTGTCGGTTAGCAAGAGCAAAGTCGAGAATGAGAATAAAGTATTTCAAGGAACAGCAGTAGCGGGTGGACTTGCCATCTGCCAGGTAGAAGCGATTGGTGAGCATACCGCTCTCGGAAAAATTGGAAAGAGTCTGGAGTCGATTAAGGAAGAAGAAACGCCCCTGCAAAAACAGATCAATAATTTTGTAAAGAAGATGGCCTTAGTGGGCGCTACTATTTTCTTTATTGTCTGGGGGATCAATTTTCTTCAGTCGCGCGAAGTGCTAAGCAGTTTACTCAAGGCACTTACATTAGCAATGAGTATTCTGCCCGAAGAAATTCCAGTGGCACTAACAACGTTTATGGCATTGGGTGCATGGCGCTTAATGAAGTTGGGCATTATTGTAAAAGACACGAAAACCGTGGAGACATTGGGCAGTGCCACCGTGATCTGCACGGACAAAACCGGAACCATTACAGAGAACCGCATGAGCCTGGCCAACGTTTTTGTTTGGTCAACAAAAAAAAATTCGTCACTTGAAAATGCTGGCGATGAAGAAAAGAATCTGATCACTTTCGCCATGTGGGCAAGCGAACCCATTCCGTTCGATCCGATGGAAATTGCGTTGCACGATGCTTACAAAAATTCCGGTGTAACAGATGAGCGATCACAATACAAATTGATTCATGAATATCCATTAAGCGGAAGACCTCCGATGATGACGCATGTTTTTGAAAATGAAAAGGGTCAGCGCATCATTGCAGCGAAGGGAGCACCCGAAGCCATAATGAAGGTATCTCAACTTTCAAAAGAAGAAGAGGCTGAAGTGAACCAGGCAATTCAAACATTAACCAATGAAGGGTACAGGGTATTAGGTGTAGGTGTTTCTGAATTTGCATCGAACGATTTTCCAAAAGAGCAGCAACAACTTAAATTCAACTTCAAAGGATTAGTAGCCTTTTATGATCCACCAAAAAAGAATATTGCTTCTGTGTTTGAATCATTTTACAAAGCTGGAATTTCTGTAAAGATTATCACGGGGGATAATGCTGCAACCACTTCAACGATTGCGCGACAAATTAATTTTAAAGGCACTGACAAAACCATGAGCGGTGAAGAGCTTGTGAAACTAAGTGACGAAGAGTTGACAAATAAAGTAATGGAGATCAACATCTTCACCCGCATGTTCCCCGATGCCAAACTAAAAATTCTCAACGCACTAAAAGCCAACGGACAAATTGTAGCCATGACAGGTGATGGAGTAAACGATGGCCCCGCTTTGAAGGCGGCACACATCGGCATTGCCATGGGAAAGAAAGGAACTGAAATTGCCAAAGAAGTTTCTTCGCTAATTCTTACGGATGACGACCTCGCTAAAATGGTAGACGCCATTGCCATGGGAAGAAAGATTTACACCAATCTGAAAAAAGCCATTCAATACATTATCTCAATACATATTCCAATTATTCTCAGCGTATTTATTCCGTTGGTGTTGGGCTGGATTTATCCGAGCATCTTCTCGCCTGTGCACATTATTTTTCTGGAATTAATTATGGGGCCAACCTGCTCCATCATTTATGAAAACGAACCCATGGAGAAAAACATCATGCAACAAAAGCCGCGACCTTTCACTTCTACCTTTTTTAATTGGCAGGAGCTAAGCATCAGCATTGTTCAGGGATTGATGATCACGGCCGGAACATTATTTGTTTATCAATTTGCCGTTCACCATGAATACAATGAAGCAACAACCCGCACCATGGTATTCATTACTTTAATCTCCGCGAATATTTTTCTGACGCTGGCAAACCGTTCATTCTACTATTCCATTTTAACTACGCTCATGTATAAGAACAATCTTGTGGCTTTAATGATTGGCATTACATTAATGCTTACAGCATCTTTGCTTTTTATTCCACCGTTCACACGATTCTTTGCGTTTGAGAAACTAAGCGTGATTCAGTTGGGCATAAGCACATTGGTTGGGTTTGCTTCGGTGATTTGGTTTGAGGGGTTGAAAGTTGTGCGGAGAAAAAACTAGCAAATGCTATAAAATTGGATAAGTCTGCTTGTTGGGCTGGCTTAGAATTAAGCAATTGTTTATCTGTCGCGGCAGTGTCTCCCGCCTCGGAGATACTGCGTAAATCCACCAAACAATTTGCATTCCCGATAATTATCAAAGTTGTATTTTAGCAATTCAATTGAAACACCACATATGCCAACTCAAAACAAATTGCGCTTTACAATATTCTCACTTTTGGTTTTAGTAGTCGCATCGTCACATGCTCAATCCATTCTTCCTCTCATCATAGAATGGAAAGGCAAAAGCGAATCATTAATTGCCAAACCCAACAATCCCTGGATTACACCAACTGAAAAATCAGGCTTCATCACAACACCCGATTATAATGAAACGATGAGCTGGCTGAAGAAACTTTCGGATGCATCGCCATTCATCAGCATGACTTCGATTGGGAAAAGTCCGGAAGGACGCGATATTTTTATGATCATTGCTTCTTCTGAAAAAACTACTACTCCAACAGCATTAAAAAATTCTGCTAAGCCTTTACTATTTGTACAGGCTGGTATTCACTCAGGAGAAATTGATGGTAAGGATGCCGGCATGATGTTGTTGCGCGATATTGCTTTCGGAGATAAAAAGAATTTGTTGGATGCTGTCAACTTCTTGTTCATTCCCATTCTGAATGTTGATGGTCATGAACGCAGTTCTTCTTACAACAGACCCAACCAACGTGGACCACAAAACATGGGATGGAGAACGAATGCTGAAAATTTAAATTTAAACAGGGACTACGCTAAACAAGACACAAAAGAAGTTCGTGCGGTAGTTAATGTTATGAATGAATATAATCCGTTAATGTACATGGACATCCACGTTACCGATGGTGCCGATTATCAATACGACATCACCTTCGGAGGTCATGGGCCACAAGGTTATTCACCCGCCATTGCTACCTGGTTAGGTACACAATTTAAACCGTATGCTGATAAAGATTTAAAAGCCAACGGTCACATACCAGGACAATTATTATTTGCCGTAAACGATCGCGATTTTTCGCAAGGAAACATTCTAGCACTTGGTGAACCAAGATTTTCGGATGCCTATGGAGACGCAAGACACTTGGCCAGTGTGCTGGTAGAAAACCATTCTCTAAAACCATTCAAGCAAAGAGTTTTAGGAACATATGTATTGTTAGAAAGCACACTGAAATTATTAGCAACAGAAGGACAATCCCTTAAAGAAAGTACGAAAGCAGACAGAGCAAATAGAGCTGCACAGATTCCAATGAAGTGGAAAGTTCCACAAATGCAAAACTCCGTAACGTTTGAAACGCAATCTAACGCACAACTATCCAAGAGTTCTTCTGTAGCTCCGGATAGTTTAAATTTGTTGGGTATCGAATCAAAGATTGTTAAATCATCCATCACCAATTCTGATTATGTTGAATGGACCGGTAAGCCAACGAGTTCAAAAATTGTAAATTACAAAGCGACAGAAGGCAGCGAGTTGATCTCTCGCCCGAAAGGATATTATGTGCCGGCTTCGTACTATGAAGTGATTGAACGATTAAAAAGACACGGTATACAAATGGAGATACTCAAACAACCACGTGAAGTCGCGGTGGAGATGTATCGAATCAGCGATGTTAAATTTCAGAACGAACAAGGTAGACCAGTGCCTTTTGAAGGACATATACAGGTAACGGGAACGACTACCGTTGAGACTCGAAAGGAGACATTCCCTGCAGGTTCGGCTTACATTTCAACTAATCAGCCATTAGGGGATCTGGTCATGATACTTCTTGAACCCAAATCATCGGATTCATATTTCAGTTGGGGATTCTTTTATCAGATTTTTCAACGTACAGAATACATAGAAGCCTATGTAATGGAACCGACCATCAAAAAAATGCTGAAAGAATCTCCAGAGCTGAAGAAAGAATTTGAAATTAAGAAAATTGAAGACTCAAAATTTGCAAACAATCCCAACGCAATCTTCACGTGGTTCTACAGCAAAACAAAATATTATGATGAGCGCTATTTATTGTATCCGGTGGGCAGAGAATAGACTCTGCAGCCTGTTCAGATCAGAGTCACCGGTCTCGGTGGCTCTGATTTTTAGAACTTAAACCTGCTAAAAACAACATTTCAGACTTGTCTTATATCATTGAAAAGATTTATTTTTAAAAACCGTTACAATTTACTATCAAACATTGGCTGTCATTAAAAAAATATTTAAGTAATTTTTGTGTTTAATCGTGCGAATAATAGTATCAACCAAAAGAATACGTAATGAAAAACTTTATACTTGTTTTCTTAATCGCATCTACACTTTTCTCTTGAGATGATTCTGAGAATAAAAATCCGATTATCGAAAATGAATTGCCCGGTTGGATAAAGCTTGAAATCCCAAACGGGCGTGAGGCCTTCGCTATAGCAGGTGATATCAATAGTACGTTGTTAGTTACAACATGGACGAAAGCATTCTACACAACAGATGGTGGGAAAAATTGGGAGCTATCAAAAGATTTTCAAGGTCCTATCAGCGAGTTACTGGAGCGTAATGATACTATTTTTGCACTACTAGCGACTGGAATTGATCAAGATGGACAGCCCCACGCATCATCATGTTATCATTACACAATTGACTATGGAAAAAACTGGAATCGTGATACAACGGGTAAGTATGTTAAATTAGGGAGTCCCGTTGGAATTGCCGAGTCGGTAACGGGTATTATATATCGTGTAAAAGATAACCACACACCAACATCACCCGGTTCATCAGCGTACTTCAGCAATCCTTCTGATATTGAAAAATATGATCAATTAACCTGGAATAAATTCAATTTTCCATTGGACCTTAAGATTTACAATTTGCATTTGGACAAAAACAATCGTTTATATATCGCAGCTTCTTCCGGAGTCTTCAACAAAGACAATCATTTAGAAAGCCCCGCTGACAAATCTCCTGCCTTGGTATATGTATCAAAAATTGCATTGCCTTAATAATACAATTCATACCAAATAGTATCATTGGTGCTTATCGCAAAAGTGTCTTCCTCTATCATTCCGATCAGAGTTAAAAACGTTATACCGATCAGCGTAACTGGTCTCCGTGACTCTGATCTTTAGAAATAAAAACTGATTGCTTAAAGAAATCAAGAACAAGAATGTCAACACACGAACTAAGACGAGCAAGAACCACATCTGCAATTTTAGGATTGGCCGCGGCTCTTTCTGTCGTTTTCTTTTTATATGCACTTCAACAAAGATCGCGGGCTGATCAGCTGCAAACCGAGATTGATTTGTTAAAAAACCAAGTGGAGACAATGAAGTCAGTTGGTGACAGTTTATCTATGAAATGATGTAGATAGATCTACCTGAGAGTTCGAATTTCAAGCCAGCATAACACCAAGAAATTCTGAACATTTCGATTTCCCTAAGTATTGGAAACGTTGTCAGAACCAAATCTGGATAATCTTATTGTTAAGTTAAAAAGATGCTTATGGCAATTGAAACACTATGGCTATCTTGAATTAAATTAACTCCCCATGAGAAAAATAGTGTATACCATTTTGCTTCTCGCTTGCATTGTAAGTTGTAAAGACGAAAAGCCAAGAGGTTGGATTGATCAGGAACGTTTATCAAATCGTGCAGCCAGCGATTGGTTGTCGTTGGGTGGTAATGAACAAATGCAACACTACTCTCCGCTTAAGCAGATTACAATTGAAAATGTTAAAGACCTCGGCTATGCGTGGGAGTATGATGCCAGTACGATGATTGGCAATGTGCCCAGAGGGTTAGAAGCAACACCGATTGTTGTCGATGGAATCATGTATACATCAGGTGCCTGGGGAGTTGTGTATGCGCTCGATGCCAAAACAGGAAAAGAGATTTGGAAATACAAACCACCTGTTGATGCTTCGTATGGACGAAGAGCATGTTGTGATGCTGTGAATCGGGGTCTTGCGGTTTGGGAAGGGAAAGTATATGTCGGAACGTTAGATGGTTATTTGGTTTGTTTGAAGTCTGAAGATGGTACTGTGCTTTGGAATCAAGATACATTTACGGATCGCACAAAAGGTTATACCATCACGAGTCCGCCACAAGTAGCTGGCAAGGTTGTGATGATTGGAAATTCTGGAGGCGAATATGGAGTGAGAGGTTATGTTACGGCTTATGACTTAAAAACCGGAGAACAAAAATGGCGCTTCTGGATTGTGCCGGGCGATCCTTCGAAACCGTATGAAAGTCCGGAGATGGAAATGGCAGCGAAAACCTGGGATCCAAAATCACACTGGCAATCAGGCTTAGGTGGAACGGCATGGGGTGAGTCCGCTTATGATGCTGAATTGAATTTACTTTATGTTGGTACAGGCAACTCATCGCCTTATCCGATTTGGTTTAGAAGTCCTTCGGGTGGCGATAACTTGTTTCTCTCCTCTATTCTCGCCATCAATCCTGACAATGGAAAATTAGTATGGCATTACCAAACTACGCCTGCTGAAATCTGGGATTATACGGCCACTCAAAATATGATCATGGCTGATATGGAGATTAATGGAAAAGTCAGAAAGACGATTATGCAGGCTCCGAAGAATGGATTCTTTTATGTATTAGACAGAGCAACCGGTGAGCTGATCTCAGCAGAGAAATATACCAAAGTGAATTGGGCCAGTCATGTTGATTTAAAAACCGGAAGACCTGTTCTAACAGAGAACGGTCAATGGTATGATAAGAAATCAAGATTAGTAGTTCCTTACCTTGGTGGAGGACATGTATGGCAGCCGATGTCTTACAATCCAACAACAGGTTTGGTGTATATACCGGAACGCGCGGTGCCGCAGGTATTCAAAAGTTTTCCTACCTATGAATGGCTACCCGATGTTGACAACACGAACCTTGACTATGCTAATATGTATAAGTTCAAGAAGAATGTTTTGGATCAGGTGAAGGCAGCAGAAGACACAACCCGATCAGAAAGTTTATTAGCGTGGGATCCGGTAAACAAGAAAGTTGCCTGGAAGTTTCCAGACGGTGGACCGGATGGCGGAACCATGTCAACACCCGATTTAGTTTTTCAGGGAACACGTACCGGATACTTTAATGTACACGATGCTAGAACTGGTAAAAAATTGAAATCGATTTTCACCGGTACCGGAATTATGGCAGCACCAACAACGTACAGCATAGATGGAGAACAATATGTTGTTGTGATGGCCGGTTACGGGGGAGCGGAAACCAGCGGCTATTTAGCCGATGCTGCTTTCTTTCAATATGAAAACAAGGGCAGAATCATAGCATTCAAATTAGGCGGTGGGGAAACGCCACTTCCTCCAAAACAAAAACACATTGAAGCTCCTGCACCTCCGGATATAAAAATTAAAGAAGACTTAATCAAAAGAGGCTCTGCGCTGTATGAATTTTATTGTGAAATCTGTCATGGGAAATTTGGAGATCGACACACTTCACAGCATCCTGATCTTTCGAAATTACCAGAAGCTAAACATATGCTGTTCAATGATATTTTATTGAAAGGTATTCTCGCAGAAAATGGAATGGCCAATTTCAGTAATTCCCTCAGCGAAGCGGATGTAGAAGCTATTCATCATTTTCTATTAAAGAAGCAAACTGTGGTGTATGCTGAACAAGAGAAGAAAAAGAATCCATAATCGAATGCGTCTTGATCGCTCCGTATAATCACAAATAACTTTATGACAAATCAAGACCCCCTGGAAATACCGAAAATAAGTTTTGATAAAAATGGCGAATTGAAAATTACCGCCTCACCTTCTTCTTCTCATCACGACTTTGATTTCTTTGAAGGTAAGTGGGATCTTCACAACAAGAAATTAAAATCAAGACTGGATAATTGTACTGAATGGATTGAATTTCATTCAACCCAGGAAATGTACAGAGTGTTGAATGGCATTGGTAACATCGATAATTTCCTTGCAACATTTGATGGTCAACCTTTTGAAGGAATGTCGATTCGGCTTTTTAATCCCAAAACAAAGTTGTGGAGTATTTACTGGGCAGATTCAGTCGGGGGAAAGCTGGATCCGCCAGTAGTTGGATCATTTGAAAATAGCATTGGCCATTTCTTCACCAAAGACATTTTCGATGGCAAAGGTATTATTGTAGTATTTCGCTGGGACGCACAGGACAAAAACAATCCAATCTGGAGCCAGGCCTTCTCTGATAACGATGGTAAAACGTGGGAGTGGAATTGGTATATGTATATGAAAAAAGTGTAGTAACTATTTTAACTCTAATCAGAGTCATCCGCACCTCGCGGGAGACTCTGCTCTTCAAAAGTTTTTATTCAATCCGGCAAAATTTTAATCATCACTTCTTTATAATACACCTTGCTTTTAGGATCATGTCCTTGCAAGGCTATGGTTCCACCCGATAATCTTCCGTTTTCTCCTTCGGTATATTCGTTAATAATCTTGTCGTTTATTTTAACTGTGATCTCTTTGCCTTGTACAATAATGGTCTCAGTGAACCACTCGTTGTCTTTGACGAATACCTCTTTAACATCTTGGACTGCATAAATACTTCCAGTCTTTCGCCAATCTGTATGCGTATTGTTTACCTGTATCTCATATCCTTTCGAAGGCCATCCTGTTTCCTGATAAGCAGTGTGAATAAAAAGTCCGGAGTTAGCTCCTGGTTTTGTCAATACCTTCACCTTAAATTCAAAATTTTTGAAATTGTGATTGCGCACTGAGCCTTCATAAAACAAATGAGCACGATCTCCGAAAACTACAATTCCGCTATCGCCTACACTGAAAGTAGAAGGATGTTCACTGGCTTTCCATCCGTTCAATGATTTACCATCAAACAAGTTGATCCAGTCATTCGTTTGGGCTTGTGTAGTTATTGAGAAAAGGGAGAAAAATAAAGATAAGACAATTGCAATTTGTTTTGATCTCATGGAGGGCTATGTTTTTATTAAACGTACGTCAAAGTCTTTTCAGATACAAGAGTAGAAGTGATAAGCGGTGAACCTAAACGTAACTTAAATTCAGAAATTGCTAATTGGTAATTTATTAACTTAGCATTAAAAGTAATTTCATGAAAAAGTTTTTGATTCTCCTGCTCCTACCCTCTTTTTTATCCATTCAACTTCTTTCAGCACAATCAACACAAACGCTCAAGGTAAGAGAACACACAAAGAAAAATTCAATAGCGATTATAAATGAGTACGTGCAATTTCTTTCTCTACCTAATGTCGCAAATGATTCTGTCGGGATAAAACAAAATGCCGCTTTCATAATGGAGATGATGATGAGGCGGGGAATTCAAAACGTTCAGGTTTTGACACCTACTACTCCTGGTGCACCTCCATCCATCTATGGCGAAGTATTGAATCCAAAAGCTAAACAAACGCTGATCTTCTATGCGCATTATGACGGCCAACCCGTTAACCCTGCACAATGGACTAAAGGTCTTCGTCCGTTTGAGCCTGCGTTGTATACAGGTGCAGTTGATAAAGAAGGTAAGTCTATATCCTTTCCAACAACGGGAAATACATTTGAGCCGGAGTGGAGAATATATGCAAGAAGTTCATCTGATGACAAAGCCGGTGTTGATGCTATTCTGAATGCCTACGAGGCAATAAAGAAAAATGGATTGAAGCCAAATTACAACCTCAAGTTTTTCTTCGAAGGTGAAGAGGAAGCTGGTTCGCCTCACCTTGATGAAATTTTACAAAAGTATTCTACTTTACTACAATCTGATTTGTGGATCATTTGTGATGGACCTGTTCACCAATCAGGTAAAAAGCAAATCTATTTTGGTGTGCGCGGTGATGCCCGTCTTGATCTTACTGTTTATGCATCAAAGCGTCCGTTGCACAGTGGCCATTATGGAAACTGGGCTCCTAACCCGGCCATGATGTTGGCAAGGTTGTTAGCTTCTATGAAAGACGAAAATGGACGCATAACCATAAAAGGATTTTACGATGATGTAATACCTTTAAGTGCTTCCGAACAAAAAGCGTTGCAGGAAGTACCTTCGGTGGATGAGCAAATGAAAAATGAATTGGGGATACATCAGGTCGAGATAACTGGAACTTCATTGAGTGAAGCGATCAATCTACCCTCACTGAACATCAACGGTATGCAAAGTGGTAATGTAGGTAAGATGGCATCGAATCAAATACCTACGAATGCCACAGCCGTGCTCGACTTAAGATTAGTATTAGGAAACGATTGGCAACGTCAACAACAAAAAGTAGTTGATCACATTAAGGAACAAGGCTATTACGTTATTGATCATGAACCTACTGATGGCGAAAGAGCACTGCACCAAAAAATAATTAAGGTAATTGCAGGTGGTGATGGTTATAATGCCCAGCGCACCGTCATGGATTTACCCATCGCTCAAAAAATTATTGACGCTGTAAAGTCAACAACCAAAGACCAGGTAGTACTTCAACCCACAACCGGAGGCAGTCTTCCTTTGTTTGTCATCGAAAAATATTTGAACGCCAAAACTATTTCCGTTCCCATTGCCAACCATGACAACAACCAACATGCTGAAAACGAAAATATCCGCTTGCAGAATTTGTTTGATGGGATTGAGACGATGGCAGCGTTGATGATGATTAAGTAACAAAAAGATCTATTTAACCGAAAGAAGAATTAAGGTTGTACACGTTAATCCCTACACTTATATTGGGATCAGATTAATTCTGTGTTTAAGAAATTAGTCTATCCATTAATTTTCGATACAATAAATTATTAATTCACAATGACAACAAGATTCATTCTTCTATTTCTGATTTGTATTGTTAGTCTTGCAAACTCCTTTGCTCAAAATTTTGAAGGTAAAATTATCTATTCAAATAAATACAAAAGCAAGACCACCACTATGCCCGATGACCAATTTACTTTCATGATGGGACCTACACAGGAGTTCAACATAAAAGGAGGAGATTACAAGTCATCTTTGAATGGAAAACTGGTTCAGTGGCAGATTTACATTAACCAGAACAACAAGCTTTATACTAAAATGTCAAACGTTTCATCCATACTCTGGAAAGACGCAGCGATCAATGATGACGAGGTTTTAACATCCGAAATAAACAAGAATGTAATCGAAATTTTAGGATACATGTGTGATGAACTCATCCTGACCTGCAAATCCGGAGTACAAAAATTCTATTTCAACAGTACATTAAAAGTTGATGCGGCTCTATATGCAAATCATAAATTTTTGAACTGGAATGAAGTTATGTCAAAGTCCAATGCCGTTCTTTTAAAACTCATTTTGAGTACTCCCCAGTTTGATGTTGAAAGCATCGCAGTTGAGATCAAGCCCATGGTTCTGGATACAATGTTATTTGAATTACCTGCAAATAGTAAACTTGAAAAAAGTCCATATTAAAAATTGTGGCCGAAATCGCATAATCCTGCTGCCTCCACATCTATCCGCTTCTGTTTTATTGTTTTAAATAACTGTAAAAAGAAACAGAAGTGAAGGATTGACAGTATTTCCAAAATCAATTCAGAATCAATTCAGAATGTTTTCCGGAATTTGTATCGAACGAACACTTTATGCTCAGAATAACCTTAGCCGCCATTGGCATTTACCTGTCAACCCTGATGGGCTTTTCCCAATCTCGCCAAGACTCTACTTCCTATAAGAATCGAAAACTTAAATTAGAAGAGGTAAACTTTGTAACCAGTTATTACCAACAGGATGGCAATAATTCGGCTGTTACGGGTGGAATAGGCACCGAAAAACTAACCGACTTTGCGACAACAACAGATGTTAAACTCTCACGATACGATCATCGAAATCGTAAACACACCATTACCGGAGAACTTGGCATTGACTCCTATACTTCAGCATCCTCCGATAAAATTGATCCCTCCACGATATCTTCTGCATCTTCTGCTGATATGAGAATTTATCCTTCATTGGGCTATGCCATAATCAACGAAGCTAAGGGTTCAACCATTAGTGCCACCGGATCGGTTTCAACAGAGTATGATTATCTTTCAAAAGGATTAAATCTGGGCTGGTCGAAACTTTCAAAAGATAAGAACAGGGAGTTCAGTGCAAAAGCCCAGGTGTTTCTGGATACGTGGACGGTGATTTTGCCAGTGGAACTAAGAGGCATTACCAATAAAAAAGGTAGCCTTCCCAGAAATTCTTACAGTGCCTCGTTTACATTGAGTCAGATCATAACCAAACGTTTACAACTTTTACTTTTGGCCGATGTTGCATATCAAAATGGGCAACTGGCAACCCTGTATCACCGAACGTATTCTACAGACGGATCGCATCAAGTTGAAAATTTACCAGACACACGTTTGAAAATTCCCATTGGTATTCGATTGAATTATTTCCTTGGCGATCGGTACATCATCCGAACATACTATCGATACTATAAAGACGATTGGGGATTGAGTGCACATACATTCGAAATTGAAACGCCCATTAAGATTACACCATTCTTTTCTGTAAGTCCCTTTTATCGACACTACACTCAGCAAGGTGTTAAATACTTTGCAGGCTATGAGAAGCATAATCTGAATGAAGAATTTTATACCAGCGATTACGATCTCTCCACGTTAAGCAGTGACATGATTGGACTAGGAATTCGCTACGCACCACCTGGTGGTGTGTTTGGTCTTACAAAATTTAATGCACTTGAATTGCGGTATGCGAACTACCAACGTTCAACCGGTTTAGATGCAAACATTATTACGCTTTTAGCAAAATTCAAATAACACTATGAAAACACTGATGATTAGTTTAGTAATGGTCTTCACGTTATCAACTGAATGGCTCACGAACATGACTACAGCGAAGGAAGTTGCTGCAAAAGAAAACAAACACATTTTACTGAACTTCTCCGGTTCCGACTGGTGCGGGCCTTGTATTAAAATGAAGAAGGAAGTTTTTGAAAGCGAATCGTTTCTAAATCTTGCCGAAAAACAATTGATTCTGGTTCGTGCAGACTTTCCGCGTTCAAAGAAAAATAAACTGTCGGATGAACAGACGAAGCACAATGAAGCGCTGGCCGAAAAATATAATCCATCTGGTAAATTTCCACTCACTGTTTTGCTTGATGCGAATGGGAAGGTTATAAAGGAATGGGACGGTTATGCATTCTCAAGTCAGGATAAATTCATTGCTGATCTCGATACTGTACTGACTTCAAAATAAATAGAATGGCGGCAGCAGGTGCTACATATCGTAAACACGCAAAGCTGATGGGCAATCAGTTTGAATTTACGGTTGTGGCTTCTGATGAAAACTGGGCGAACCAGAAAATGGATGAAGCGATTGCAGAAGTTCAACGCATTGAAAAACTGTTAACCACCTTTGGTGATTCTAGTCAGACAAATCAGATCAATGCAAAAGCAGGTATTGAACCGGTACAGGTTGATAAAGAAGTTTTTGATTTAATCCAACGTTCACTTCGCATTTCAGCTTTAACACAAGGGGCGTTCGATATTACTTATGGCTCCATCGATAAAAGTCTTTGGAACTTTGATAAGAACATGACTTCTCTTCCCGATCCTATTACAGCAAAGTCAACTGTGCGCCTTATTAATTTTCAAAATGTGATCCTCGATAAAGAACATCGTAGTGTTTTTCTAAAAGAGAAAGGAATGCGAATTGGTTTTGGTGGTATCGGAAAAGGGTATGCTGCCGATTGTGCCAAGCAGGTAATGGTTAACGGAGGTGTAAGCAGTGGTATAGTAAATGCAGCAGGCGACCTTACCGTATGGGGAACACAACCGAATGGTGAAGCATGGACGGTAGGCATTGCAGATCCCGACAAAAAAGAATTACCATTTGCTTCCTTAAAATTATCAAACACCTCCATTGCCACATCCGGTAACTATGAAAAGTATGTCGTTATTGACGGAAAAAAATATTCACACACCATTGATCCCAAAACAGGTTATCCGGTTCAGGGAATTAAAAGTGTTACCACTCTGTGTTCTCATGCCGAGATAGCGGACGCGATGGCCACACCCGTAATGGTGATGGGCATTAAGGCAGGCATTGGTTTAATCAATCAGTTAAAAGGTATTGCCTGCATCGTAGTCGATGATCTCAATACCATTCACACCTCTTCCAATATTAACTTGAAACACTAAAATGAAAAAGACACTTTCGTTTTCGCGAAATATGATTCTCGCAACCCTTTTTATAACTCCATTTACAATGAGCTGTGCTCCTGTAAAAGAATATCAGAAGATGCACCTCAATGATTCTGAGATGGAATTAGCGGCTCGCAAAACTCAGAAGTTTGAAACCAGCTTCCAGCTGTACCGAGAAGGTGCATCTGGCGCGAACGGTGGAAAAAATGGAGGAGGCTGCGGCTGCAATTAACATTCAGATTATCTTCACAATTGGTCTATTCCTTTGAATTTATGAGACACACAGTACTGACTTTTTTTAAACATCAACGATTCCGGTTGGTTTGGCTATTAGCCGTAATACTTCTCGGATCGTCCCTTGTTACACGAATAGTACTTTTAGTATATTCCCGAAATCAAGTTGAAAGGTCGGTTATCAATGTGACCGAGATTTTTGGTTTGGGTTTATTCTTTGACCTGCTCAGGGCCTTCTATTTTCTAATTCCGATTCTACTTTATGTATGGCTCGTACCCGAACGCATTTTTCAAAAGAATTTTCATCGGTATGTTTTAGTATTCCTGCTTTTTCTTTTCACCTTCATTTTGTTGTTTGATGCAGCGGCAGAATATTTTTTTTGGGATGAATTCAATAGTCGGTTTAATTTCATAGCGGTTGATTACCTTATTTACACCACTGAAGTAATCGGCAACATTCAGCAGTCCTATCCCATTGAATGGATTTTAGGTGGATTACTTACCCTGTCGGCTCTGATCACCTATGATTTGAAATCTTTTATTCTTATACCATTTCAGGAGCCCATTCGATTTAGACAGCGTACTGAATTCTTTGCTCCTCTTCTACTATTGCCCCTTACTGCTTTTCTATTGTTAGACACCCAACTTCACCATATCAACAATAATAATTTTGTGAATGAGTTGGCGGGGAACGGAATGTATGAACTGTTTGCTGCCTATCGAAACAATGAATTGGATTTTGAAACATTCTATCCACACCTCACCGACAAAGAAGCCATCGATACAATCAGCAAAACTTTACAAGAAGGCAATGCCATTCGCAATAAGGATGTCTATTCCATTCAGCACCAGGTAACAAGCATTGGGCCCGAAACTAAATTCAATGTAGTGCTGATTAGTATTGAAAGTTTCAGTGCCGAATTCATGAATCTTTTTGGAAACAAACAAAATATTACACCCTTTTTAGATTCGCTTGCACAACACAGTCTTGTCTTTACCCATTTATATGCCACAGGCACGCGCACCGTTCGAGGTCTGGAGGCACTGTCACTTTCTATTCCGCCCACACCGGGTCAATCAATTGTACGAAGACCAAACAACGAGCATTTATTTTCAATGGCCACCGTATTTAATGAGAAGGGTTATGAGAGTAAATTCATTTATGGCGGCTATGGGTACTTTGATAACATGAGCTATTTCTTTTCCAATAACGGTTATGAAGTGGTTGATCGGAGTGCATTAAACGATGACGAAATTGACTATGAAAATATTTGGGGAGTAGCCGATGAGAATTTGTTTACGCTCGCTTCTCGCGAAATTGAAAAAACAGTGAGCAATCGTAAACCCTCCTTTGTGCATATCATGACCACCACCAATCACCGACCCTATACCTATCCGGAAGGCAGGATCGATATTCCTTCACACACTGGAAGAGAAGGTGCTGTGAAGTATACCGATTATGCCATTGGTAAGTTCATAAAAGAAGCCAGCAAAAAAGATTGGTATGCCAATACTGTATTCGTTATTACAGCAGATCATTGTGCATCCAGTGCGGGGAAAACAGAACTGCCTATTCAAAAGTATAAGATCCCTATGCTTATTTTTTCTCCAGGTCATTTCACACACCAAACACAAAACAGATTGATGAGCCAGATTGATATTGCGCCTACCCTGCTTGGTATGTTGCACTTCTCTTATTCCAGCAAATTTTTTGGATATGATATCTTCAAATTACCCAAAGGAAAGGAGCGCGCTTTTATTAGCACGTATCAAGCGCTTGGATACATAAGTCACGATAGTCTGGCCATTCTTTTACCAAAACGAAAATCTGAAATCTTAGTGGTGAATGCGAATGACGACTCGACAACATCCATAAAGTCGCCATCCCAAACAACCCGAGTAATGAAAGAGGCCATCAGCTGGTATCAAACTGCCAGTTACTCTTTTAAACACGGCAAATTGAAAGAGCAGGATTAATACTTTAACATTAAATCAGTTCATGAAAATATTGATTATCGAAGACGAAAGAGAACTTGCTAAAAGTATTGTGCAATACCTCAGACAGGAAAGCTACGTCTGTGAAGTTGCTTACACCGCCAGTGATGCACATGAAAAGGTAATGCTCTATGACTATGACTGTATTGTTCTCGACATTACTTTACCCGATGGCAATGGTTTAAAAATTCTGGAAACTCTCAAGAAAGAGAATAAGCTTGATGGTGTTATTATTATTTCTGCAAAGAACTCCATTGAAGATCGCGTGAAAGGACTTAACCTTGGCGCGGACGATTACCTGCCCAAACCATTTCATCTGTCTGAATTAGGAGCGCGGGTATCTGCCATCATCCGGAGAAAACGATTTGAGGGCAATAATAAAATAAGCATGCATGAACTCACCATCGATCTGCTTGGCAAAACCACCAGTGTAAACGGAAAGGTGGTTGATCTCACCCGGAAAGAATATGATCTGTTATTGTTTCTGGTATCAAATAAGAACAGAGTGGTGATGAAGAACGCTATTGCCGAACACCTCTCCGGTGATGACGCTGAAGTTTTTGATAACTTCGATTTTATTTACGCGCACATGAAGAATATGAAAAAGAAACTTCATGAAGCCGGTTGTGCCGATTATATTAAAACCATTTATGGATTAGGATATAAATTTGAAGGATGAAGCTGTTAAACCGAACCATAAAAAATTATCTTCTTTTCTCAGTCGTGTTGGTTTGTATCTGCACACCTCTTTTTTATGTGGCCATGCAGAAACTATTGCTCTCGCGAATGGACGAAGAATTACGGGAGCACAAGGAAGAATTTGGTGAATCGGTTGCCCATTTAAAAACAGAGAAAGACCTGAAGCTTTATCATTTAATGACCCGGGAGTTTCTACTTACGCCCATTGATACGCTACCCAAAAGCGACATCATTTTTACGGAAGATATAATTGACAAGACTGGAGAAGACGTTGTTCCACATCGAATTCTCAAATCGGGTGTAACCATAAACGGAAAGAATTATGAACTTCAAATTAAAGAGTCCCTAGTCGATAATGGCCGGCTCATAACCTCCATTATGGGTATACAAATTATTATGCTCACCTTAATGTTGACAGGGTTTACCTTCATCAACCGCAGACTTTCGAAAATCATTTGGGGTCCATTTTATATCATACTCGACAAACTAAAAAAATATCACATCGATCAGGACCAATCGCTTGAGCTCCCAAGATCATCAACAGCTGAATTCAGGGACTTGAGTGCGGTCATTAAACAACTTGTAGAGAAAAACCATGAGGCCTATTTAAGTCAAAAGGAATTTACCGAGAATGCATCTCACGAAATTCAAACACCATTGGCCATCTGTCGTACTAAACTGGAACTCCTTTCTCAAACCAAAGAACTTACACAAGAGCAAGCTGAGTTGGTGGGCGCATTATCTGAAGCTTCCGATCGCATCTCAAGATTGAATAGAAATCTGCTTTTATTGGCAAAGATCGAAAATCAACAATTCCGTGAACAGGAAAATATCGATGTAGTTGTCCTTACAGAGAAATTGTTAAAACAACAGGAAGAACAAATCAAACTAAAAAATATCTCGCTCGAAGTTTTGCATGATGATTCACTAATTGTAAATAGTAACGCTGCATTAATAGAAATACTATTGAGTAACCTGATCACAAATTCCATTAGACACAGCATTGCGTCAAGCACCATTAACCTCACCATTCGCAACAAGATGTTTCAACTAAGCAATAAAGGAGCATCTTTTAATTTTCCAGATAAAATTTTCGATCGTTTTCACCGAGAATCAAAATCGGGTAACGGATCGGGTCTGGGCCTAGCGATCGCAAAGAAAATTTGTGATACAGAAGGTTATTCCATTGCCTACTCTTTTGATGCCTCTACGCATCACTTCACTATTTCTTTCTAACGGTTTATGTTGCATTCAGAATCCACTCTCCAGCAATTTGGGGATTAGAAACCTTTTATCGAAAACAAAACTTACAGACGAACAGAAAGAATACCTTAAACATCTCAACACTGCCTCAAACGAACTGGACGAAGTAATTGCTAAAATCAATAAAGCGCTTGACAACGAAGGAAAGTTTATCCGGAAAACACTTGAGAAACTAAAGGAAGGAGAATAATTTTTTCTAATTCAATTACAACCCAAAGCAGGACTTTGGTGTCTATTTATGAAAATAACGCCATGAAAAAAACGCTATTGATTTTTGCAGTTAGTTGCTACCTATTTTCCTGTAGTGAAGAAAAGTTTGAAATAACTTCCTTTCGCAACTGCAGCACGGGAGTACTTACCGACTCATTGACCATCCATACCCAACTTATTGGTGCATGGACCTGGACTGAAATATCTTGCGCGTTTTCCCCCGATGCGACTCCTACTTTAGCCAATAAAGACGTCACAGCAACATTCAATTCAAATTCAACTTACTCAATTTTGGAAAACTCAATTGTTATTGCTAGTGGGCCATGGCAGGTGCAAAAAAGCATAGATGGCTATATGGTTTCGATTCAAAACTTAGGAACAGTTCATTATTTAGGTGGCGGTATTTTAGTTTGTGGTAATCAATTACTTGCCGATGATTCAGCTTCAGACGGATGCAAGCATTTATTTATAAAAGCGAAATAGCGAATCCATTACATTTCCTTCTGGCGTTTGGGCAATTGGCCGGGCGCAGGAAAAAGGATGCGCTTATTGTTATGCAGGCGGTTAATTCTAATTAATTATAAAGTCATGCCCTACATCGATGATTGTAGGGCATGACTCTTAAAAATTATTACTCAACTAAAATAGAATCTGTTACATGTTACCAAAAAAAATTACTTAGCAACCACAAAAATTGAACTTACGTGAGCATTGTGCTTACCATCCGTTACGCTGATAATTTTATCATTTTTCCAATATCGCGCTACATAGATGCCATTCTTTTGCGTTGAACCGCCCACATATATTTGATCATCCAACACAAACAAGGTGTGAACATTCATTTCAACACCATCATCATCTCGAATACTTTTTTTCGTGTCGTTGTTCCAATAGATGCCGGGGCTCACGACAAAAACATTTTCGGCATCAGCAAAAATATCGGATGTACCCATGTCTCGTGCTTCGTTAAGCGGAACAACAACTCCGTTTTTAAAATAGCTTGGTGTTGTACCAAAAGATCCGGCAACATAAACCGTACTACCCAAAACAAAAATAGACGATGCATACGTTCCTTGCAGTTTTACTTCAACACCGTTCTTCCAATACCGTGCTTGCGAAGTACCGCCCCATAGTTTGTTCATTGCATTACCAGCAACATAAACATCACTATCGACCACAAAAATAGAGCGTGCGTAAGAGGGCATTTTACCATCACCTAATTCTACACCAACACCGTTCTTCCAATACATAGCAATATTAGTATGACCGTTAAACTTATATCCGGCCACATATACATCCCCGTCCACTACAACAATGTCTTCCCCTAAAGCGTAATGATTCGTTGTACTATCTGTCAATAATATCGCATTTCCATTCTTCCAATACAGAGCATAAGATTGATTTTTTGAATTCAATGCACTTCCACTGGCATACACATCGTTATCCGATACTACTATTGAAGTCACATGAGCATCCTTTTTACCATCTGACAGCGCGACCTCCACACCTCCTACAGAATATTTTGCGATCCAGATATGATCAATCGATTCATTAAATGCAACGTAAGCCAGTTGATCATCATTTGCATCGATGATCGGATCTTTTATGTCATTATCGTTACACGCTGTTAGCATGAATATTAATGCGATAATCGATAGAGGGGAACGTAAATCAAAAACAGCTTTTCTTTTCATAATAGGGTTATCGTTAATTTTTTAGACCGAGGTCTTTCTAAAGCAAGACCTTTATTTTACTTCTTATTTTTTCAATTCAGCAAATAAAGCTGCGTAGATGATTTTCCGCTTCTCTAGTTTGGCGCCCCATCATCAGCCCAGCAGGCAATTATTTGAATCTGCTCAGCAGATAAGGCTCCACCGGGAGCACTGGAACCTCCCTTCGGCATCGAGAGGTTACCTGTTTTTGTTTTGATTAAGCTTGCATTTGCCTTTGCAATAGAGTAGGAAAACCAATTGCCATTATCAGGATGACATCCTGTGAACTGGCACTTGGCCTCAAAGATCGGTAATATATCAGCTGTATACGTGATACCCGTAGCGCCCTTTGACACCACGGCATTAACGACTACGGTACAATTCTCAGCATCCTTTACAGTAATGGAATATGATCCACTACTTAAATTTGAAAATGTAAAATCAGAACCAAATGTACCTGTCCCGATTTTATATTGATATGAACCAGCACCTCCACTTGCAGTAACGTTAATCTTTCCGTTGTGACTCAAGCACTCTGTGTCAGGATCTACTACAGCATCCGCTTCTAAAGTGGACGATACGTTTGCAACAACAACATTGGAAGAAATAGATTCACAACCGTTGCTGTCTTTTATTGAAATCAGATACGTACCAGCGGTGAGATTGGAAAATGAGGGTGATGACTGATATGCGCCTGGTCCCAATTTGAACTGATAGGGTTCCACACCCCCAGATCCTACTGCCGTTAATTGACCATTATTTGTAGAACATCCCGTAGGTGATATAATATTCGCAACAGGAACTGTTACAGCCAGAGCTGTACAGTCCGGGCCAGAGGGATCACTACTCGAGCAATTAGAAAACATGAGGGTGATGCTGCTCAGCATTATTGCTGAGCCTAAAAGAGAGAGAGTCTTCATTTTTATTTTAGTTTAGATAAAAAGTGATAACGTAGAGAAAAGAAACTACCAAAGCTTGCCAGCGAAATATTGCCTTCACCAACACCTGCCAGCGGCACCTTCATAAAAGGCTCCACTTGTACACCAAGTCTTGTATTGATTTGCTTTTGCAAACCGATGCTTACGTTCAGCATCTTAAACCATTCGTTATTTTCGTTGGTAATTTTTTTTGAATAGGTCTGCGGTCCATAATTCGTATCGATTTCAAAATCATAATTCTCTTCCTTCATGAGGTATGAAGACAAACCCGCGCTGGCAAAAAAGGAAACGTTTTTCGAAGGCGCGAAATAATAATTTACATTCATTGGAATATCCCACATACGGCAATCTCCATATACACGATCGATCTGATCATTGTTGTATTCGAGGTCTTCTGCGGAATAATACTTTCGCGACCATAATGCTCCTGCACTTACGGAAAGTTTATCAATCAAAAAGTATTCAACAACCAAACCATAATTCAATCCCATCTTATCGGTGGTCTTGAATTGATCTGAGGAAAAATCAGGAGCAACACTGACTTTAACCGCTAATCTTGATAGGAATGATTTTCTTGTTACGGAATCCTTTTGGTCAGTTTTTTCGTCCTTCCTGTTTATTTTTTCTTCTTGAATAGTGATTCTGTCTACAGAATCAATTGCTGTTTTAATGCTGGACTCACCTGCAGTTTGATGCACACTAGCATTACCTATGTTTGTATCTTCTTCTCCTTCCAGATTAATCTGTGACGTTGTTAAAGTCTCTTCTTCTTTTTGAACCGGTATTGCACTCCTCGTATTCAAAGCAACAAAAGTATTGGTCTGATTACGATCCGGATTTTCATTGTTACTCACGTCACTACACTTACCCATATTATTTTCCTGACTCTTAAAAGACTTATCAACACCATCAGTGTGACCAATAGATGACAGGGCTGGTCCCGAACGCTTATCTTCAACATTACCAATACGAGGAGCCGATTTCTTTATTGACGTTGACAATTCATTATCAATGTTTCGGCTTGCGTTTTCTGAAACAGTTTTTGTTGAGCTGAGGGACACATTGCTTTCACTTGAGGTAGAATGAATTTTAACTTCATCCTTCACTTTTGAAGTCAAAGGATTCACAGCACTCCCGACAGATGAACTTGTTTGTAAATCGTTGGGTGATTGTTTATCCATTGCAGTTGCTTCTGTTTGAATAGGAGACTTCGCTGTTAGTGCATCATTCGTTGTCTCTGGTGTACCGATCACCCAACCGAGCCAAATCACTACACCCAAAATAACCAAACCCCCTGTCCATGTGTAGTAATTCGACCACGGTCGTTTAGCTGTTGCATTCAATCGACTGGCCATGTCATCCCAATCTGCAGCATCAAACTTTGGTTGCTGTTGCTCAGCAGCTTGTTTGAAGAGCTTGTCAATATCTTCGTCAGACAGATTTTGCATAAACAACGTTTTGGTTTTTTTGAAGCTTAGCTTTCAGCACCTCACGTGCCTTTGATAAATTAGACTTGGACGTTCCTTCAGATATGCCCAGAATCTGACCGATCTCTTTATGACTATACCCATCGATGGCGTATAGATTGAACACTGCACGATAAGCAGGAGTCAACTGCTGAATCAATATCATTAATTCCTGATAACCCAGTTCCTCAATGGCAGAAGCCGTAGTAACAAAATGTTCATTCTCAATGGACGTCTGATGATAATGCTTAACTTCTTTTCGATAGTGATCAATAGCTGTATTGATCATTATTCTTCTTAGCCATCCTAAAAAGGAAGTCTCCGGATTATACTGATCAATTTTTAAAAACACTTTCATAAATCCGTCATTCAAAATTTCCTTCGCCTCTTCTTTCGTTTGGATGTAGCGTAAGCAAATACTCATGGCATAAGCATAATGGTGCTTGTACAGCATGCGCTGACTTTCACGATCTTGCTGTTTGCATCCTTCAAGGAACAAGAGCATTGCTTCAGGGGGTTTCGATTCTTTAATATGTATACCAGCCACAGGACGGAGGGAGTTATGAAAGGGTTGCCAGCATGGTACAAATTTCTTAAAAAAATTGAAGCATCGAATTGATGACTGTTAATAAAGTGAGAACAACGTTAATTCGAATCAATTACCCACATTTTACTCTATATATTAAGAATGCAAACGATTTACATTCTATAATAAACCGTTGCTTCAATAAATTTCCAAAAGAATAGTTTTGACTTCTTCTTGACTAGACTTCTACTCACAAGGCTTTGATTCCAATTCGGCAAATGTGTTGCCTGTACACCACACGTAATTTGAAAGAAGGAGTACATGATTTTTAGTAAAGCGAATTGCCACCATTTCTTTCCATCAATAAAATCAGTGGCTAACCACATTGCATCGGGCTTACATGCATTTTGAATTTTTCCTAAAACAGAATCAAGTAACTCATCTGGGAAAAGGTCGAGATAAAAATTGGTGATTACTACATCAAATCGAATTTCAGAAGGAATTGAATTTTCTGTTCCATGAATAAAGTGAACGCGACCTGAGTCATTTGTTTTTTCTTTTGAAAGCTTCAGCATTTTTTCTGAAGCCTCAATGTACCAAACTTCATTGGTGTGTTTTAATTCCAAAAGCTTCGCCAAAAGAGCTCCTGTTCCTCCGCCTAAGATTAACACCTTTGATTTCAATGGAACATCATTCAAAAAATATTCTTGCGCTTTTTGTATTGCGTTACCAAAAACCAATTGGGCTAAGCGATCATATACAGTTGCTACCCTATCAAATCGGTCACGCGGCATTTTTAATTGAGTTGATTAAAAAATAAGGTAGGGAATAAATGCGAATTAGGTGAGGCAAAAAAAATGCTGTCAGGCTTTAACCCGACAGCATCAATTTAAGTTGTGCAAATTCTTATAAGTGAATTACCTCACCATAAGCAGCAGCAGCGGCTTCCATAATGGCTTCGCTCATGGTTGGATGTGGATGAACTGTTTTGATAATCTCCATGCCGGTTGTTTCTAACTTGCGTGCAGAAACAATTTCGGCAATCATCTCGGTAACATTTGCTCCAATCATGTGAGCACCCAGGCACTCACCGTATTTCGCATCAAAAATTAATTTCACAAAACCATCTGCTGCACCAGCAGCTTTTGCTTTGCCAGATGCTGTGAACGGAAACTTACCTACTTTAATTTCATACCCTGCCTTCTTCGCTGCTTCTTCGGTATAACCAACAGAAGCAATTTCAGGAGAGCAATATGTACAACCCGGAATGTTATTATAATTCAATGGTTGTGGATGATGACCCGCTATTTTCTCTACGCATATAATTCCTTCAGCAGAGGCAACGTGTGCAAGCGCTGGACCTCTTACAATATCACCAATTGCAAACACACCAGCGATATTGGTTTTATAGAAATCATCAACGATTACTTTTCCTTTATCAGTCTTCACTCCTACTTCTTCAAGACCAATACCTTCAAGATTTGTGGATACACCTACAGCTGAGAGAACTATGTCGGCTTCTATCTTAATTTCTCCATCTGGAGTTTTAACGGTTGCCACGCAGCCTGCGCCAGCAGCATCTACTTTCGTGACTTCAGAGTTCACATAGATTTTCATTCCTGCCTTCTTGAATGATTTATCCAATGCCTTCGAAACTTCTTCGTCTTCAACCGGCACAATGCGCGGAAGAAATTCAACGATCGTTACTTCCGTTCCAAGCGTACTATAAAAATATGCGAACTCAACACCGATAGCACCTGATCCAACTACCAATAATTTCTTCGGTTGTTGTGGCAATACCATCGCTTCACGATAACCTATTACTTTCTTGCCATCAATTTTTAAATTCGGCAACTCGCGTGAGCGACTACCGGTTGCTACGATTATACTCTTTGCTTCGTAGTCTGTTTTCTTTCCTTCAGCATCCGTTACTTCAACTTTGCCGCCTTTCTTCAGTTTTCCTAAACCGGCAAGCTGATCAATCTTATTTTTCTTGAAGAGAAACTGAACTCCCTTACTCATTCCGGCTGCCACATCGCGACTGCGTTTTACAATGCCTGCAAAATCAACGGAGGCATCTTTCACATCAATACCATAATCCTTTGCGTGCTTGATATATTCAAAAACATTGGCACTTTTTAACAATGCTTTGGTTGGAATACAACCCCAGTTTAAACAAATACCGCCCAACTCCGCTTTTTCTACTACCGCTACCTTCATCCCCAGTTGAGAAGCACGAATTGCAGCTACATATCCCCCAGGGCCGCTGCCGATAACGATCAGATCATATTTTGACATAGAATAAGATTTAAAATTCGCTGCCAAAGATAATCGGTGACACACCATTTACATAACGTTTGAAAAAGGTTTACACCATCTTTTGATTTTGCTGATTTTTGATGGAATTAAGTATTTTTGAACCTTTACGGAAACCAAACTGTGGACAGTCGACCGTGGACTGTTGACCATCATATGAAACTATTACAAGGAAAAATTGCCCTCGTTACCGGAGCTTCAAAAGGAATTGGAAGATCCATCGCACTTCAATATGCTGAGCACGGAGCAAGTGTGGCGTTCACCTACCTTTCAAGTGTAGAACAAGGACAGGCCTTGGAAGCTGAACTGGCTTCAAAAGGTGTAAAGGCAAAAGGGTATCGCTCAGACGCCTCTGACTTTGCTCAGGCTGATAAACTCGTTAATGATGTTATTGCTGAGTTTGGCAAACTGGATATTTTAATCAACAACGCGGGCATCACACAAGACAATCTCCTGCTTCGAATGACTCCTGAAATGTGGGACAATGTTATCAATGTGAATTTAAAATCGTGCTTCAATACGGTGAAGGCAGCAACGAAGCAGATGATGAAACAGAAGAGCGGCTCTATTATTAATATGACTTCCGTTGTGGGATTAAAAGGTAATGCCGGTCAGGCTAACTATGCTGCATCGAAAGCCGGTATTATAGGTTTTACAAAATCAGTTGCATTGGAATTAGGTTCTCGTGGCATTCGCTCGAACGCAGTTGCTCCCGGTTTTATTGAAACCGAGATGACCGCCAAGCTTGATGAAAAAACGGTGCAAGGCTGGCGCGATGCAATACCAATGAAGCGCGGTGGCAAGCCTCAGGATATTGCCGATGCTTGTGTGTTCTTAGGTTCTGAAATGTCATCTTACATTACCGGGCAAGTGCTTCAGGTTGATGGTGGTATGCTCACTTAAAAGTTCCAAGTTCAAGGTTCGAGGTTCAAAGTTAATGCTCTGTAGCCTATGTGTGCTTTAATGATTTAAAGTGAAACCTGGAACTTTGAACCTGAAACCTGGAACATTACTTATGCAATCCGAAATACAATACATTCTCTCTCTTCTTAAATGCACGTTTGAAAAAAATGCGTGGTATGGTCCTTCTGTTAAAGAAGTGTTGAGTGATATTAGTCCTGAGGTGGCTGCGCATCGAATCAACAATACACACAGTATTATTGAGCTGGTGGCGCATATGACGGCCTGGAGAATTTTCACGGTAAAGAAATTGGAAGGTGATGTTGATTATAAAGTAAGTAAAGAATTAAATTTCCCCACTCCATCAAATTGGGAGACGGCCGTAAACAACTTGAATGAAAGTCAGGCAAAGTTAATAGGTGCGATACAACAATTCGACTCCTCTCTCCTTCATCGTCTGGTCCCCAATAGCTCGTACGGTTATACATTCTTCACCTTGTTGCATGGCATCATCCATCATGATGTTTATCACATTGGGCAGATTATGCTTATAAAAAAGTCGAGGCAAGCAGTGAAATAACTGCTGTACTCGAAAAGGCATATATTCAGTTCAGGGCCAAACCTGTCTAATCAACCGTTTGTTGTCTCTAATTTCACACGAACACTTGTCAGGAACAGGGCAGAAAAGCATATTTTTTTTATTCGATGTTTGGAAACCATGTTTTCAGGCTCTACGTTTGTGTTATCAAAGTCGAATAAGCAGATCTGCTTAATCGATTTATAAAGAAGCGAGGAGAGACAGGCTCTATGAATCGCTAGCAACCTACAGCAAAATGCAAGGTGCTAACTCCTGATCCGCCCAAAAATGGCGGAAACTATAAACCGATTAAAAATGAAAAAAATCGTTAACATCATCATTGAAACAAGCTTCGAAAGCTTGGATGCTTATCTTCGAAATCTCCAGAATTCTATTTGTTGTATGTTTTACAACAACGCATGTATGTGTTGTTGTAAGTGTTGTTGCTGCTAAGCGAGCATCTTTTCCTTTCAGCAACACAACCAGCGTAGACCTTGCCGCGTGACGGGCAATTCAGGTTCACTGGTTCTGATCATCTTAAAACATAACATTCAACATTAAAATACTATAATCATGTCTAATCTACGTTTCGAAACCCTTCAATTACATGCCGGTCAGGAAGCTGACCCAACCACTGGATCACGTGCTGTACCAATTTATCAAACTACTTCATACGTATTTAAAAATTCAGAACACGGTGCGAATCTTTTTGCCTTAAAAGAATTTGGCAACATCTACACTCGCATCATGAATCCAACCAATGATGTGTTTGAAAAAAGAATTGCCGCGCTTGAAGGTGGAGTTGCAGCGTTGTCTGTGGCTTCAGGACAAGCAGCACAATTCATTGCATTGAATAATATTTTACAAGCAGGAGATAATTTTGTGTCTACCTCTTTTCTATATGGTGGAACCTTCAATCAATTTAAGGTAGCCTTTAAGCGCCTGGGTGTTGATGTTCGTTTTGCTGAAGGCGATAAAGCAGAAGCATTCGAAAAATTAATTGATCAAAATACAAAAGCCATTTACCTTGAAACGATTGGTAATCCTGGTTTTAACATTCCTGATTTTGAAGCCATTGCTGCATTGGCGAAGAAGCATGATCTTCCATTGATTGTTGACAATACCTTTGGAGCCGGTGGTTATTTATTCCGTCCGCTTGAGCATGGCGCTAATGTTGTTGTTGAGTCAGCAACAAAATGGATTGGCGGTCATGGCACTTCTATTGGTGGTGTTATTGTTGATGGTGGAAATTACAACTGGGGCAATGGAAAATTCACGCAGTTCACTGATCCATCAGAAGGATATCATGGATTAAAATTCTGGGAAGTATTTGGTGAAGGTAATCCACTCGGGCTTCCAAACATTGCGTTCATCATCCGCGCACGTGTGGAAGGTCTCCGTGATTTTGGTGCATCTATTAGTCCGTTTAATTCTTTCTTATTGTTGCAAGGATTGGAAACTTTATCGCTTCGTGTTCAACGTTCAGTGGATAATGCATTGGCCATTGCACAGTGGTTAGAGAAACATGAATTAGTAGAAAGTGTAAACTACCCAGGACTTGAGAGCAGCACCTATCATAAGCTTGCCAAGAAATATTTGCGTAATGGATTTGGAGCGGTATTGTCATTTACCTTGCGCGGAACAAAACAACATACCTCTAAGTTTGTTGATAACCTTAAATTGGTAAGTCACGTTGCGAATGTTGGAGACTCGAAGACGTTGATTATTCAACCTTCAGCTACCACACATCAACAATTGAGTGATGAAGAGCAAATATCATCGGGTGTATTGCCGAACTTACTTCGCGTATCAGTAGGTATTGAACACATTGATGATATTAAAAGTGATTTTCAACAAGCTTTTGCAAAGGTATTTGAGGGCGAGTTGGTGAGTTAGACCTCACCCCTAACCCCTCTCCAGAAGAGAGGGGGGTGAAGGGAGGGGGTGTGGAAAGGCAGGGAGTGAAATGAGAGAATATATTTATGGAGAAACATGATCAGGTATTTCATTATGATCAGGCATTTGAGTTAGAAGCGGGAGGTTCACTTCCTGGTTTTCAACTTAAATACACTACGTTGGGTAAGCTCAATCAAGAGCGCAACAATGTGTTGTGGATTTGCCATGCCTTAACGGGAAGTTCTGATTTTACGGATTGGTGGAGTGGTTTGTTTAGTGAAGGGAAATTTTTTGATCCACGTGAATACTTTATCATCTGCGCGAATGTATTAGGAGGATGCTACGGATCAACGGGTCCGTTATCTCAGAATTCTGTAACCGGAAAAAACTTCTATCATAGTTTTCCAAAAGTTACTAATCGTGACGTTGTAAAAGCATTTGATCTGTTGCGTAGAGAATTGAATATTGAAACGGTTCACACGCTAATTGGAGGATCGCTTGGTGGTCAGCAGGTATTAGAGTGGGCTATTCAACAACCCGAAGTTTTTCAACACATCATTCCAATTGCTACGAATGCATTTCATTCCCCATGGGGAATTGCTTTCAACGAAGCACAGCGCATGGCGATAGAGGCTGATGCAACGTGGAAAGAAAATGATCAGCGTGCCGGTACTGAAGGATTGAAAGCTGCACGTGCTATTGGTATGCTCTCGTATCGTCATCACAATACATACGAAGAAACACAAGCAGAAAAGAATAATGAGAAATTAGAAGGTTATCGTGCAGCAACTTATCAACGTTATCAAGGCGAGAAATTAGCGAGTCGATTTAATGCGTTTACGTATTGGATTCTTTCACACATGATGGACAGTCAGAATGTGGGAAGAAACAGGAAGAGCATTGAAGCTGCATTAAAAACCATCAAAGCAAAAACATTGGTGGTGGGCATTGACTCCGATATTTTATTTCCATTGAGTGAACAAAAATATTTAGCCGAAACTATTCCTAACGCGCGAATTGAAGTGATGACGTCACTTTACGGACACGATGGTTTCTTGGTAGAGTTTGAACAATTAAGTGAACATATTAGAAAGTTCTTCGCAGAGGAGTTAGTAGGTATTGAAGTGAAAACGAATTAGACGTAATCGGTGATCGGTGATCCGTAATCGGTATTAGATCAACATTTTGGAAATAAATAAAGGCTTACATAACAACAGCAATCATGTCATTCGAAAGCAGCACACAGCATCGTCATCTTAAACTCGGTCTATTCGGATTTGGCTGTGTTGGCCAGGGCTTATATCACGTGCTAGAAGAAACACCAGGTATTAAAGCAGAGATTAAAAAGATCTGTGTAAAGAATAAAAACAAAACGAGGCCTTTTGCTGAAGATCTTTTCACTTTCAACAAAGAAGAAATTTTGAACGACCCGGAAATAGATGTGGTCGTTGAATTGATTGATGATGCTAACGCTGCCTTTGAAATTGTGAAGACTGCTTTGCAAAATGGTAAAGCTGTTGTTACGGCCAATAAAAAAATGTTGGCAGAACATCTCGAAGAAATTTATCAACTGCAGCAGCAATATGGCAAGCCGGTTTTATACGAAGGATCGGTGTGCGGCAGTATTCCGATCATTCGTAATCTGGAAGAATATTATGACAATGATTTGCTTGCTGGTATCGAGGGTATCTTCAATGGATCGACCAATTACATCCTGACAAAGGTGTTTGAAGAAAAGAAAAGCTATGCCGATGCGCTTCAAAAAGCACAAGAGCTTGGCTTTGCTGAATCCGATCCGAGCTTAGACGTAAAAGGCTTTGATGCGAAGTTTAAATTGGTAATTGCCATCATGCATACTTTCGGAGTTTTTGTAAAACCGGAAGATGTGATCAACATCGGCATTGATCGTATTTCTGATCTGGATTTAAAATTTGCCCGCGACAATCACTACGGCATTAAATTAATTGCACGTGCTTTTAAAATAGATGGACAGGTTTTTGGATTTGTGGCTCCTCAGTTTGTTGAAGTGACACATCCTCTTTATGCGGTGCGTAATGAATACAATGCAGTTCAGGTACAAAGCGCTTTCGCAGAACAACAACTTTTTGTTGGCAAGGGAGCAGGAAGTTATCCGACTGGCTCAGCAGTGTTGAGTGATATTTCTGCTCTTACGTATGACTATCGCTATGAATACAAAAAACTTCATCAGCCACACGACTTAAAGTTTTCGAATAAAATTTTCATTGAAGCGTTTGTGAGTTTTGATTTGGGAACTTCTATTACGATCAGCGACTTTGAAGAATTTCAATCGGGTTATGCTGCTAACGGAAAGCAATATATGGTAGGTAAGGTGAGTTTAGAGAAACTAAATGTATGGTCGAAGATTGATGGTGTTGGTATTATACTCGCACCGAATGCTAAGTTTATTCCTGAGAAGGTAACTTCGGTTGTGAAAGAGTTGGTGGTGGCGTAAGCTTTTTGACGAAAGAGTATAAATTCAATAAAAAAAGGAATGCACCCAGCATCCTTTTTTTTTGTTGCTTCATTGCTCAAAGTTAAAGGTTCAAGGTTAAGAAATAACATTGAGGGATTGGTGAATAGCATCAGCAAACTGGTGAATGACATTATTTGCTTGTTGAATTACAGTAGCGGGTTCGTGAACCGAAGTATAACATACTAAGAACTCTATTTTGACTATTTAATCGGGAATTTTACAGTGGGCTGAAAATATTCTTGTCAATGACGGAGTTTAACTTTGGAGAGGATATTTATTTTGTTGTACGTGGGCGTAGTTTCATCTTGCCATTGACATTCATGATTTCAAACATAGTGATCTTCATCGGATTGTTGCTAAAAATAGAGCGGTGAAGCACCACTGCTGCCAACACAGCGATAATACCTAGCTGTAGTGTTGGTTCTTAACTTGTGTGCTGTTAAATTTCGTCAGCAACGTAGGCAAAGATGTAGGTTTTTACACGCATACGTTTTAGCGTTAGCGGTCATTGTAAAAAGGCAGTGACAAACTATAGACAACAATGAAAAATTGAATCCTATGAGAAAAATAATTTCATTTATGCACATATCGCTTGACGGTTTTGTCGCAGGACCGAACGGAGAAATGGACTGGATTAAAGTTGATGAAGAAATATTTGATTATGTTGGTATTCGGATAAGCGAAGGCGACACTGCATTATATGGACGAGTAACGTATCAGATGATGGAAAATTACTGGCCTACCGCAGGAGACAAACCTACAGCGACCAGGCACGACATTGAACATTCTAAGTGGTATAGCAAAGTTCACAAAGTTGTTTTATCAAAAACAATGAAAGATGTTGGTTTGAATAACACAAAAATTATTGGCGATAAGCTTTCGGATAGAATTAATGAAATAAAACAGCAGGCGGGTGAAGACATCCTGGTGTTTGGCAGTCCGAGAGCGACACATTCACTTATTCAACACAACTTAATTGACGGCTTCTGGCTATTTGTAAATCCAATTATTCTTGGACGGGGAATTCCATTGTTTGTAGACATCAAAGACAAAATAAAACTAAAACTATTGACCTCTCGACAATTTACTTGCGGGGTAACTGAACTGAATTACACAGTGGACAGATAATAACACCGAATCGCTCACAAAATGCATGTGCCATTGCGGGGCTCGGTTTAAATTTTTAGTTTTATCCATTATGTAACGCGTGGTGTATTGTTAGAGTAAATAAGTGAAATTTTACAATACCGTTTACTCTATTCCAGATATTTAAATTTAATAACATGAAAACACTTTTCATTTTGATGATTGGCATTCTCCTGATTGCATCTTGCGATAAACCTATTAACAAAGATGAAGTCAAGAAGGAAATTTTCGATACTGAAAAAGCCGTTGAAAAGATGGCCGTTGAAAAAGGTGTTCCAGAAGCTTTCTATTATTATGCAGACGAAAATGCTGCCATCCGCAGGGAGAACGATACGCTCATTGTTGGGAAAGAAAATGTTCGAATCTATTATGAGAAAAAAGAAACAGAAAATACAACTGTGAACTGGACTCCGGATTTTATAGATGTAGCCGATTGTGGAACCCTAGGATATACCTATGGAAAATACATTTGGAAAATAAAAAACACAAATGGTGAAGTGGCTGAATACAAAGGTGTTTTTCATACGGTATGGAAAAAACAAAAAGATAATAGCTGGAAGTTTGTGTGGGATTAACTGTTTAAAAAGTAGGCTCTATATTAATTCAATATTGTGAATCCATTCAAAAATCTGAAACAACTCGTAAACCTTTTCACCTATTTCTTTTTATCGATACTATTGTCCTGCTGTTTGGATCAGGATTTTCGCGTAAATCCCAAAAATCCGCCAGAGGTCTCTAACAATATAGTCATTCCCGAAAGTATAAGGCTCTCGTCAGCGTTTCCTGCTGCATCCACCGATCCATTGGCTCCGGTATTGGAAGTGGACGCGGATTCAATTTTTATGATTGCATCAGCATACAAAAATATTTTTCTATCATTGAAATCGGGAGAGGCCAAGGGCTTCTTTGTTAAAATAAAAGGAGCAAGTGACTACTTTGACGTCACATCAACGAGCGCAACCTTTAACTCAGGCGGAGGCCCGGCCTTTGGATTTCTAATGAACAATGGAATTAAGGCTGGCTCGTTTGTCATTCTTTACGGTGTTTACGATGATGAAAACAGGGTTAGTAATATTGTTGAACGCACCGTGATCATAACCGAGTCACCGGGGAAAGCAAGTGAATTTCTTTTCAAGAGATGGAAAATGGAAAAATCCATTTACACCGGCATCGATCCAAACGACACCACTATCGTTGGTGAGCAAAATCAATACAACTACCCAGTCATGCTCGATTGTTTTGAGCAACCTGATAAGTCCGAAGAAGTAACAGAAGAGTATACGATTCAGGATGCCGAATATGCTTTAGCAGGAAATGGGAAGTTTACGATCACTTACAATTCCTATTACTCCAAAAACTTTGATGAGTTAGCATCCAAAAATTCATGCTCCCTTCAATACAACACAAAAAAAGTGACGACAAGTTTTGAAGGCCAATGGAGTTATTACTATCCTACAAAACGAATTTTTCTAATGATTAATCGTATTGGAATCAATGAACATGGTGATAAGGTCATTTATAATGATGAGATGTATGATTATTCCATAACTACATTAGACAACAATATGATGATGTGGAAGTCAAAAGATGATCATGATGAAATCATGTTTTAAAATAATTGGTTACGCTGCAACCCGATTTTTTCCTTATAAAACAACGATGATATCATTCTTTTTCTTTCTCCAACCTTTTTTAATACTGAAGTGTCTAACAATCAAAGTCTGCCACTATGAAAAAGTTCATCTCACTTCTATTCATTATTTGCTTAATCAATACTGCCTTTCAGTGTGACTCACCCACCCCGAGTGATGCCGAAGGAACAAGCACTTGTGATAATTCTGATTGGGTAAATACGGCAATCGTCAACGCAGAACAAAATGGAAACAAAGGTGAAATCATTCGATATCAATACAATGGTAACACGGTGCTTTGGGTCGATCTCTGTATTGGGTGTGCTGATGACATGGTCGTTGTCTATAGTTGTGCTGGCGAAACACTTTGTCAGTTTGGAGGTATTGCTGGATTGAATACATGTCCTGATTTCGAAGACAAGGCAACGGATAAAAAAATAATCTGGTCGAATTAATTCTTGTGCTAGGACAAACTCTTTGGATCAATAAATTTGCTGTGGTTGTTCTTATGCGATTTCAGGGATTTCCATTTTTACAGTTGTTCCTATTCCTATCTCCGACTCGATATTAATTTTGCCATGTAGTTTTTCTATGGTTTCCTTTACGATATAAAGTCCAAGCCCTGAACCGGCACCATCATCTGTAGCACGATAAAACATCTTGTATACATTTGGTAAGTGATCCTTCTCAATTCCTTTGCCGTTATCCTTAATAGCAAGGGTAACTGCGTGTTCCTGGATGTTCACATCAACCTGAATAATCGGATCTCTTCCATTGCGATAACGAATGGCGTTTGAAATAATATTGTTCAGAATTACCTTCAATCTCCAACGATCGGAATAAAAAGGTTTTTCCTGATGCACATTAATTACCTTTTCTACTGATTTACCCGTGCTCGTTGCAAATCGAAGTTGATTAAACGTTTCTTCAATCAACGGTTCGAAAAGAATTTCTTCACGCTTCACTTCCAGTCTGGAATTCCTGGATTGATCCAGAATCTCTCTTATAAAATTATCTTGTTGCAAAGCGCTCTTGTGTACCATGTCGAGATACATATCTTTCATTGCACCATCTTGGTCCTTCTTCGCGAGGTTTATCAAACCTAAGACAGAGGCAATCGGGGCACGTAAATCATGTGAAACGCTGTACACAAAATTGTCTAGTTCTGTATTTCGCTTGCTCAACTCAGTGTTGGTTCGGTGCAAAGTCTGCTCTCCTTTCTTTCGCGTAGCAATTTCATCGTTCAACTCTTTGGTGCGTTCCTGAACCATCTCTTCCAGATTAAAATTAAATTCTTTTAACTTAAGCTGAGCCTGGGCGCGTTCCTTTACCGTTGCTGAAAGAATGATGGTTGAAATACTAATCACACCAATAAAAATCTGGAGCAACAACATGGAGTCGTATGAACCAATCAACACAAATGGACCTCTGCCTATCACAGTTACATAAATTGAGAATAAGGAAGTGACGAGCACACCGGCTATCGCAATCATCAAATCGAAACGAAAGGCAAGCCATAATAAAAAGGGAAGTACTAAAAAAGGAAGAGAATGTTCCAATGTTGGTCGAAGGTATTCTACCTGAAACAATGCATAGATACCTGCAATGATGATCAGGAAAATACCAACTTCAATGCCTTTCTCGGAAGTGAACTTATAAATATGTTTTTGGGCAATTGCCAATATAAAAGGTGTGAATAATAAAATACCCACCACATTACCTACCCACCATGAAAATCCGGTCTTCAATAAATTCTCAAGCAATGCAACATCATTAAAATATAATGCCCAAGTGCCGATGCCCGCGCCAAACAAGCACATGGTCATCGTGACAAACAGAAAACGAAAAGCATTTTTTGTGGTTTTAAATGGATAGCGATCCTTAATCCATCCTTGCACCAAAAAATTTCCAATAACCGCTTCAAGTGTATTACCGATAGCGATGAAACTGCTGATGGCAATAATGGTTTGTGGCGAAAGACTTGGACCATTCCAATACGCCATGATGTTGGCAACCAGTGCTCCAATTGTAATCCCTGGCCATGACGATCTTCCCAATAAAATAATTAACGCGAAGGCAATCCCGGATGGAGGCCAGGCCGGTAACGCATTGGTGTTCTCAAAAGCCAAAAAATAACCCAGCCTTGCGAAGAGATAATAAAGTAAGGCAACACCAACAATTTTGAGGTCAAGGTTATACTTAAGTGGTAATTTACCGATCATAATTAATTAACTCATTATCAGATAAATATAGGATTGTAAAATTAGCTTTTCCAGTTTTTCCAGGAGGATGTATCGTTTTCAAGGTTAGGCGACTGTTTTTAACAGTTCAATCGACTTTTCGAATTCCATTAATCGCATTCCAAAAAGAAGCAATCTCCCTATTTCAGCATTCTATCTGAATGTAATTCAACCCTTGTTCAGCATGTATTGAAAACCCTATCTTCACGAAGATTTACAGTATCTATGGATCTTACTATACTCTTCTCCCCGATTGACGAATCACTTTACAGTGGCATCACCTCACCATCATCCTTCTTTAAAAACATTCGGGCCTTTACCGAAAAAATGCCGGACTATAGGGGTGCTCACATCGCCATGTTTGGTGTTAAAGAAGAACGTGGTACACTTATCAACGGTGGCACTGCATCGGCTCCGGATGAGATTCGTAAAAAGTTATACCATCTTAAAAAAGGAATAGGCTCCAGCCATATTGTTGATTTAGGGAATCTGAATGCAGGTCATGATCTTGAAGAAACGTACGTGCGCATTAGTGAAGTTTGCAGAATGTTGCTGGAAACTAATGTGCTTCCAATCATACTAGGAGGATCGCACGATCTGGACTATGGTCAATACGCTGCATACGAAACGATGGACAAATTAATAAGTCTGTTAAACGTGGATGCTTTTCTGGATCTCGATGAAAAAAAAGAATCAGGCGCAAGTCAGCATCACATACATAAAATACTATTGCACGAACCTAATTTTCTTTTCAGTTATACCCATCTCGCCTACCAGAGCTATTTGATTGATCCTCTTTCCATTTCGATTTTGGAGAAATTATACTTTGAAGCATTTCGCATTGGAGAGATGCGCACCAACATGAAGGAAATTGAACCCACCATTCGCAATGCTGACATGTTGTCGTTTGATATTACGGCTATTCGCTCATCGGATGCACCTGGAAATAATCGTGCACAACCTTTTGGACTGACGGGTGAAGAGGCGTGTCAGATATGTTGGTACGCGGGGCAAAATGAAAAGCTGAGCTCCATTGGTTTTTATGAATACAATCCTCAGTTAGATGATGTTCAAAAGAAAACCGCTTCAGTGGTGGCCACAATGATCTGGTATTTCATCGAAGGATATTATCATCGCAAGAACGAACAAAATTTCAGGAGCAATGATTTTTTAAAGTATTCCGTATCCATGCCAGTGGAACCTGAAGTAATAACCTTTTATAAAAGTAAGTTCAGTGAAAAATGGTGGATGGAAGTACCTTATCCGAATGGCCGCGAACGCTATTCAAGAAACAGCATCGTACCCTGCAGTTATAGTGATTACCAAACTTCAATTAAAGGAGAAGTGCCGGAACGTTATATCAGCACAATTGCCAAGCTGATTTAATTCAGCACTCGATGCTTCCTGCTTTCGCATAAGTCAAGCTTGCACGAACTTCTTTACAATACGTTATTCAATTGCTCTTTAATTTTTTCCAATTCTTCTTTCATGGTCACAACGTGCTTTTGAATATTGGCATCATTTGCTTTTGAACCGATCGTGTTTATTTCACGACCAATTTCCTGAGCGATAAATCCTAACTTCTTTCCGTTGCTCTGTGCCTCGCGAAGGATTTGAGTGAAGTAATCCAGGTGAGATTTAAGACGTACCTTTTCTTCATTGATATCAAGCTTCTCGATGTAGAAAATAATTTCCTGTTCGAGTCGGTTAGTGTCATATCCTTCTTCACCAAAAAATGAAATAATATTACCTTTTAGTTTTTCACGTATGCGTTCGGCACGCTTTGGATCAAGCAGTTCTACATTCTTTAGTTCCGATGTAATTACTCCAATGCAATCGTGTAACATTTTTTCCAACACTTTCCCCTCTGCCTTACGGAAATCATGGCACTTATCGATTGCTTCATCCAGACAAAGCCTTACCCGTTTCCATTCCTCATCGTCTCCTGTCTCTTTTACATTACCTTGGATAACATCCGGAGAGTTAATCGCTAATTGAAAAAGCTGATCGTAAGGCGCCACTACTTTATCGGCCAGTTTTTTTAATTCAGCATAGTACGCAGCAAACAGTTTTTCATCATACGTCTGCTTTACCGTTGAATCACCATGGCGTAAATGTTCAATAGCAAGAGAAACTTTTCCGCGTTCCAGTTTTTCGCTGATGAGATTTCGAACTTCAATTTCTTTGTCAGCAAAAATTTTTGGAAGTCTTAAACTAAGATCAAGAAATTTCGAGTTAAGACTTTTGATTTCAACATTAATTTGGATTTGGCCGTCATCAACATTGGATTGGCCAAAACCTGTCATGGACTTTATCATGAATGAGCTCCCTATTGATATGAATAGCAGGGAAAGCGCAAATTACAAATTCAAAAACAGAAACGAAGCAGGAAGATTGGGATTCTGTTTCAATGTTGTTTAGTTAAACTCCACTAACCTTCTCTCTTCCGGAGAGGATTGAGGTGAGGCCATAAACAAAAGGCTTAACTAAACGACATTGAATTATACTTTACGCTTAAAAATCAAAACCTAAAGTCAGGTAAACTCGTGGATCTTGAACTTGGTAATTCTCCACCGGCCATGCCATATCAAACTTCAGATAGTAGCCCAGAAGAACAGTGCGCACACCGAATCCGTAACTATAGAGCCATGGATTAAGGTAATTTTTTATTTCCGCTTTAAATGGCCCACTCTCTATCTCTGAAACACTTACGCTATTACCAGAAGAGAATGGAGGTTTACCACTCCAGCTTGTTCCAATATCATAGAAACCAACGAACATAAGGTTCTTCGCAAAATTTGATGTGATCGGTCCATTTACAAGTGCGCGCACAAACGGAACACGCAGTTCAACATTCCCCATCAACACACTATTTCCGAAAAGAGTAGAAAGATCAAAACCGCGGAGCGTTGTTGCATACTCTACAAAAAGTATATCCTGATTCTCATTCTCCGAACCCAACGGGTTAGGTTGTCCTTCGCTGGTCCTGCCTCCTACTTGCGTGGTGCTGTAAAACCAGCTATCCATTCCGCCTAGCAAATATTTCTTTGGAGCATTCCCAAAAAATGTTCCGGCATAACCACGCGCTGCGATTACAATTTCCTTGTACAATTTTTGGTAATGACGAAGATCAATGGAGGCCTGAGTAAAACTTAAGTCGGCATTCCCTATCCCTTGATGATGTTGGAAAAATATCTTACCACGTGTGCCTTCAATTAAATTCAAACCGGTGGAAATTGAATTATCATAAACCAATTCCGATTGAACGCCCGCGTAATAATTAATGTTTGGAGCAGTGCTTACCGGCTTGGTTGGATAGTCTGTTTCGCCCAAATATACGGAGCGAGCCGCCTCACCAAATGGTTTTAGCGCAAAGCGAATCCGATCCGTAATCGGCAATGATGCGTTAAATTCAATTCTATTCAGAGTGTACTTATATGAATCACTTGCTTTGGTTTGAGGTAATGTTTCCCAACGAATCGCCTTTCTGTCAAACCTGAAACTGAAATCGATAAGGGAAGGCAAGTATTGAAATTCAAGATAAACATCTCCTCCTCTTAAATTTAGAGGCGTATACAACCCACCGCGAATGCGATAGTTTTCAAGCATGTCATTCATCTGGGTTTCAAGCTGAACGCCAAACCCTCGCATGTTATCGATGGTGAAAGAGGTAACAAGATTATCAGCACTAAATTTTGACTCGTACGGGAACGGTCCTTTTACGCGGCTCTTATCGCGTGCCTTGGTGTAGCGACTTAAAAATGTTTCGGTTGGCTTGGCTGGTTTGGCAGCTTCATCTTCAAATACATAATTATCGGTATTGATACTTTGATCTTTCTTTGGCGGAGCCTGAACGACTACTGTATCTTTTTTAAGAGAATCCGGACTTACCACCAGTGAATCTGGATTTGCTTCTGAAGTTTGCTCATCCTTAGCTTCCTTCAGGCGATTGTTCAGCAACTCTTTTACGCTCAAATTCTTCGGCTCTTCTTTCTTGCGCTTCTCGCGAATAACACGGGCCTGCTGTAATTGCTTCCGTGTAGTCGCAGGAGTAAACACTTGTTTATTGGTTGTGAAATCATGACTTACAAAAATATTTTCCTTCAATTTAGTAGAGGTTACCCAAGCCATCATGTTGTTGGCATAGTTTAGATCATACACTTTAATATTGGAGGAGAAATTCGTTACCTGAGAATAAATACCGGTTGCACGATTGAACTTAAAGAGATTGATGATGCCACGCTGATCGGTGAGATACAAAAAGCTATTATCATCAATGGCAATTGGCATGATGTCCTTACTCACGGTGTTGGTTACGCGAGTAAGCCGAAGATTGGTGCTATCAAGATCGTAAATAAATAAATTGTAATTGTTTGACAACTGTTGAAACTGGGGCTTCGTAACACTGCGCAACGTATCGTTTGTACGATTCGAGCTAAATACCACTCGATTCGAATTTGGAATAAAACTAGGATCGAGATCATCAAACAGATCGTTTGTCAATCGCTTCACCCGATCACGTCTTGTACTCAGCAGAAACAGATCGCTCTTCCCTTCAAAGTCTGCACTCATAATTACCAATCTACCATTGCCTGAAAAATCAAAACTTCGGATGTTGCTAAACTTTTCCAGCTCACGAGGCAATTTTGTTCTCGTGCTTAAATCATAAAGCCAGAAAACATATTGGCCATACTTCACCGCTATTACACCTAATGTATTGGCGTCAGACCAGGCAATGATGGGTTGCCGGTAATCAACACGTTGGCCGATAACTTTACTTCCACCGGAAATGATTGTTCTTTCTCTGCCATTTTCTAATGAACGAACTTTTACAACGTATCTCCCTCTATCATTTTCCGCATAGGCAATGTTGCGACCATCCGGACTGATTTTTATTGTTGTAAACTCTGTTGTTCGATTGTCTTGTCTTGTAAAGTGAAGTGAGTCATCAGGCACTACATACGATTTTGCTACAACGCCTTCCATTTCAGAATAGAATCGTTGCCACTCAATCAGCAATTGCCTGAAACTAATTCCAAGCGTGATCATGATACTCTTCTCTTCGTTGCGGGTAACACGGGTATAGTTCAGAATGTTGGCCATACTACTTTTGCCATACTTCTCTGTGATGAAGTTCCAAATTGATTGGCCAACAAAGGCAGCTTGCTTTCCGGTAAGTTTGGTGGCATGATTTGCTTTTTTTGTATGCATGAGCTGGCGGATGTAATCATCCATCTCAATACTCCAGCCTTTCGCCACATACAAAGAGGCGCCCTGAGAAAACCAATCGGGTAAATTTTGTAAGATCGCGCTTTGAAAAATATCCTTCAGGTTTCCGCCATACATCATTTCATTAATCATCAACTCTGACATCTTAAAGAGCAACTCTTCCTTAAACTCCTGAGCGGTTCCCAAATGCGCCACTTCAACGTAGGGCTTTATAAAATTGGTCTCGCCACTCGTCTTATATATGTTACGATTCAATCCAATATTGCTCTGGCGTAAATCGGCCAGCGAATTGTACAGGAATACTTTTGTTTTAAAATAGGGAGGATAATCAATCTGATCTGTAATGCGGTCGAATTCAGCTTCTAAAAATTCAAGAGCCTCTTGCGCCACACCTTTGCGGGAATCATAATAATAAACGTCAAAATTTTCGCCACTTAAATACTGCCAATCAAACTGACGGAACTGAATACGATTCTTCCCAAACTCTTCTGTAGAATTTTGCGCCTGTGCTCCTAAAAAGGTGATGAATGTTACCGCCCATACCAACCCTAACGCAACGAAACTTCTTCTTGTAAAACCCATAGCTATAATGACGAACCCGAATATAATGATTTATAACGCGCAATATCCACCTCTTTGTTTACCGGCACCTGATTTTCTGTTAAGCGGATTAAAACCTTCGAAAAATAAGGTGCCAGACTCACTCCTTTTGTTCCTAAACCATTAAAAAGAAAGAATGATTTCATTTCAGGATGTTCACCCAATATCGGCCTGCGATCAGGGGTAGTCGGGCGAAAGCCCAATTGCTGATTTATAATGGTATACGGGAATGTCGTAATTGCATTAACTTTTTCGACTAATTCCTTCCTTGATGCCTCGGTAATGTTGGGATCGTTATCATTAAAATTATAGGTAGCACCAACCCGCCACTGATTTTCCGCCAATGGTAAAATATAAACTCCGCGATTGATAATTGTTGAAGATGAAGTGTTGGCCTGAAGGGTTAAGGTCTCCCCTTTCAATGGTTTTATCGGAAGCCCTTTAAAAATCGGATTAAATTCCGTGCCTTGGCAAAAGACAATTCGAGCAGCTTCAAATTTTTTGTAAACAATACTTCCCGAATCAACGGATAATTCATGAAAATCAAATTCTTCCTGTAAGAGATAATTGTTTTTTTGAACGAGATGACGAACAGCCGTCATGTATTTTACGGTATCAACGTAGCCGCATTGCTTTAAAAGCAATCCCCCAAAAACATCCCTAACATCAGCAAAAGTTGAATTTGTTAAAACACGATCGATATAAGATGCATATGCAGCATCTCCGCTTTTGGCCATCCATTCATTTTGTTCTTCAATAGAAATGAAAGGACGATAAAGGGGCATGGAGTAAAAAAAAGATTCATTTGTAAGCATTTCTGCATCTCTATAAAAATCATGGAGATAGGGAAACAATGTATCCGCCATCCAGGTCTTTACTAGTTTTTTTCCGGTAATCGGATTAAATAAACCTGCTGCCACGGATGATGTCCTGTTTTTTTCAGGCTGATCAATAATAACTATCTTCTTTCCAATCTTTAGGAGCTGAATTACCACAGCGGAACCCGCCAAACCCTGGCCAACAATAATGTAATCAACTTTTATTGAGTCGTTCATAAATAAGGGATGCAACCTAATGAACCTTCATCAAATTATAATGGAAATCTTTATCCTTATCAGTCAGCAGACGATGTAATACGAATTGAAATATTAAAGCCTGACCCATATAAAATTCAGCTATTTTTGCACCAAATCGATACCATGCTAACTGTTCATTCTTTTGTTTTCAACCCTTTTCAGGAAAATACCTATGTTCTGTTTGATGAAACGAGGGATTGCGTCATCATTGATCCGGGGTGCTTTGTAGATACTGAACGAAAAGAACTAACTGATTTTATCGAAGCTCAAAACCTGAATGTGAAAATGCTATTGAACACACATTGTCATATTGATCATGTGTTGGGAAATTATTTTGTGAAAGAAAAATACAAAGCCAAACTCTACATCCACCCGAAAGATGAACCCGTGCTAAAGGCTGTGAAAGTCTATGCTCCAAATTATGGTTTTGCTACTTATACGGAAGCAGAAGTAGATGCATATCTTGAAGAAGGTGATGTTGTATCATTCGGCAATCAGCAGTTTACTGTGCTTTTTGTACCGGGTCATTCACCTGGACACATTGCTTTTTATAATGAAAAGCAAAAAACACTAATGGCTGGTGATGTTTTATTCATGAATAGTATTGGCCGAACGGATTTGCCTGGAGGTGATCATGCAACGCTCATTAATAGCATTCACCAAAAACTGTTTACGTTGCCCGATGATGTTACCGTATATCCTGGCCATGGCCCAGAAACAACGATTGGTTTTGAGAAACGAACAAATCCTCACTGTGCTTTAACCGAAGCGAACTGATGGTTAAGAATTTTAGATTTTAGATTTTAGATTTTAGATTTTAGATTTTAGATTTAATTATATCATCTTAAATAATACAAAACCCAAGCAAGCAACTCGAAATCTTAAGTCTAAAATCTAAAATCTTAAATATTTAGTAACCCATGCTGAAGCACATTCCTAACTTTTTAACCTGTTGCAATTTAGTATGCGGTTGCCTCGGCATCCTTTTTCTTTTTGAGGGCACTGAAATACCCATTGCATATTTTGTATTGATTGCTTGTGTTTTTGATTTTTTTGATGGTTTTGCAGCACGTCTCTTCAAGGCAAATTCTTCTATTGGCAAAGAACTTGATTCGCTTGCTGATATGGTGAGTTTTGGAGCACTTCCAGCTCTATTCATGTATAAGTCACTGACGATAGACCCTCCTTTTGCTTATTTACCTTATCTCGGTTTATTAATTGCTGTTTGCTCCGCTTTGCGTCTTGCCAAATTCAACATTGACGAAACTCAATCCGATTCTTTTAAAGGTTTACCTACCCCAGCCAACGCTATTTTTATAACCACTATACCTTTCTTAACTCAACCCATTTTTGATTTTGTTCACACGCCAGTGGCTTTATCCATTATCACGCTCGTTTTTTCACTCTTAATGGTTTCCCGATTTGATTTGTTTGCTTTAAAGTTCAAAAACTTTAGCTGGGCAGATAACAAAATCCGGTTTACCTTCCTTATACTTTCGGTATTGTTAGTAGTCTTTCTGCATTGGGCTGCGCTTCCGCTGCTTATACTTTTATATATCGTGATGTCGTTAGGCTTGCAGTCTGTTTTAAAATAAGGATTAATTTTCGGCTTAAATCAACAAGATTGAATTCGGTCACCTCCATTCGAACGTTTCTAATATTGCTTTGTGCAGTGGTAAGCATTTCTGCTTCTGCCCAATCGTCTATTTTAAGTCAGGGGAACTGGTACAAAGTATCCATAGAGAAGAATGGCGTTTACAAAATTACCTATGACGTGTTTAAAAAAATGGGCTTCGACCCAGATAAAACCGATCCCCGAAAAATAAAAGTAGCGGGCAATCGGGGTGGTATGCTTCCGCAGCCAAATGGTTTTTCGAGACCTTCTGATCTCACGGAGAATGCAATTTTTATAACTGGAGAAAATGATGGCATCTTCAACAAAGAAGACTTCATACTTTTTTATGCTGAGGGTGGGGATGGAATTCGCTTTAACACCACAAAAAAAATTACGGCATACGAACACAATCTGTACAGTGAAAAGAATTTTTATTTCATTACGGTTGCGAGTAATAACGGAAAACGAATTACAACTTCAGAGAACCTTGGAACTGGTTTCCCAGTCGTCAATACCTTTAATGATTTTGTTTTTCATGAACTGGACGATTACAGTGAATTAAAATCAGGAAGAGAATGGTATGGCGAGCGATTTGATTTTACAACCGCTCAGATTTTTACAATGGATATCAGTGGCATAACCAACAACACGCCCATCATGTGGGTATCCGATGTTATGGCGCAATCCTTTAGTGGATCATCATTCAAATTAATTTTCAATAATACAGAGGTAGGTTCTCAAACTGTTTCCTCAATTCCGAATACAACCTATGGTTTGAAGGGGAGACATAAAAGAGATTCGATTTCATTTAGTTCAACAACTGTTTCAGCTTCCACAACAACTACACAAGAAATAAAATATCAATACATCAAAGCGAGTTCAGGGAAATCCATCGGCTTCCTTGATTTTTTTATGATTGGTTTTACCCGAAATCTATCGCTTTATGGGGACCAGACTTTATTTCGATCAGCAACCAGCTTAAATCAACCGACATCACAATTTGAAATAACCAACGCTACCAATGCCTGCATTGTTTGGGATATTACTGATCCATCAAATGCAGCGATACAAACCGCTAATCTTCAAGGCAGCACGATCACATTTTCAGCAGCAACCACCTCGCTAAAAGAGTTTATCATCTTCAATAGCAATGTTCCTGAACCAACGCTGGCAGGAAAAGTATCGAATCAGAACTTACACGAAACCTCCACTCCAAATCTGATTATTGTTACCTATGCCGATTTTAAAACAGAAGCGCTCCGACTTGCTCAACATCGTGCAGCTAATAATAATGTAACAACCTTGGTGGTAACACCTGAAGAAATCTTCAATGAGTTTTCATCTGGCCGACAAGATCCAACGGCTATTCGTGATTTTGCAAAATACCTTTACGATAAAAATCCATCGGCATTAAAATCACTTTTACTTTTTGGAAGAGGCTCTTACGATTACCAAGAGCGTGTGGCCTATAACACCAATTTTATTCCAACCTATGAGTCGCGAAATTCTCTATCGCCTCTCGAAACTTATTCTTCTGATGACTATTTTAGTTTTCTTGAAAATACGGAAGGTAATTGGGGAGAAAGCCCTGCTCAAAATCATACGATGGATATTGGTGTTGGACGCTTACCCGTAAAAAGCGAGCAAGAAGCTCGTGACATTGTCGATAAAATAATTTCCTATGACACCAATAAAAAGGCGCTGAGTTCATGGCGAAAAGAAATTGCTTTTGTTGCCGATGATGGCAGCATTTCGGATGGCTTCTCAAGCACGCATCAAATTCAAGCCAACAGTTTGGCCAATCAAATTGAATTAACAAACCCGGCTTTTAATACGAAGCGAACTTTCTTAGGCACATATAGTAAAACCGTAAAGCCCAGTGGAGAAACCATTCCGAAAGCGAATGATGATATCAGAAGTCGTTTTAATAAAGGTTCAATCATCATCAACTACACAGGCCATGGAAATGAAAACTTGTGGGCCGATGAACGAGTATTTACGGAAACGGATATTGATGAATTAGGTAACACGCTGTATCCTTTTATGGTAACAGCAACCTGTGAGTTTGGCCGTCAGGATGATCCTGCGCAAATTTCAAGTGCTGAACTTAGTTTGCTTCATCCAAAAGGTGGAGCGATTGGATTGGTTTCCACTGCGCGGCCGGTTAACTCAAGCACAAACTTTGAATTGAATCAGGCCTTTTATGAGGCGCTGTTTCAAAAAGAGTCTAATCACTACCTCACTACCGGAGAAATTTTCCGCAGAACAAAAAACAACAGCACAAGCGGAGTTTCCAATCGCAATTTTTCTTTGTTTGGAGATCCATCTTTAACATTAGCATTGCCCACAAACAATGTTGTTATCACAGAATTAAAAACAACTTCGGCATCGGATACATTAAAAGCATTATCACGAGTGATCGTTAAGGGCGAGGTTCAAGATGAAGCAGGAGTTATACTATCAAATTTCACCGGAACACTTCAAGCCACCCTCTTTGATAAGCAAACTCAATTTGTAACGATCGGCAAAAATAATCCTGCCTTCACTTTCAAAGAATGGTATAATTCACTTTTCCGTGGCCAGGCAGATGTAAAAAATGGGGAATTTGAATTTGAATTTATCCTTCCGAAAAATATGGAGTATGAAGTTGGTGCGGGCAAACTAAGTTTATATGCTGTTGATCTGACGCAACGAATTGATGCAGCCGGAGCAGCCATTAATTTTTCAGTCGGAGGAAGTGAGCCTTTACCTACCCCTGATAATATCGCACCAAGATTGCAAGCTTTTATAGGCGACACTACTTTTGTAAATGGCGGTATTACGAATCCAAATACGATCCTACTTGTGTCCTTAAAAGATGCAGGGGGCATAAACATTTCAAGTTATGGAATCGGCAACAATCTCATGGCCATTCTGGACAACGAAGAGACTTTTAATCTCAACGATTATTATACAGCGAAGAGCAATGACTTTACTGCTGGGTGGATTGATTTTCCACTCAACAATCTTTCACCCGGGAATCATACTCTAACCGTGAAAGCATGGGATACTTCGAACAATGGAGCCGAAACGAGCATCCATTTCCGGGTTACGGATGGTGAAGAAATTGTAATAGAACAGTTTGGAAATTACCCCAATCCTTTCGCGGATAAAACCACCTTTTTCTTTACCCATAACCGATCTGGAGACGACCTTGGTATTGAACTTTCCTTGTATTCTGCTTACGGAAAAGAATTAAAAACCTACTTCTTTTGCGAAATTTCAAGTTCTTATCAGGTTGATTTTCCGGAGTTTGATACCGTACTTGAATTTGGGGAAAAACTTCCTCCCGGCTTATACTTAGCACGGCTTGCTGTTCGTTCGTTATCCAATGGCTCTAAATATGAGCGCGTTGCAAAACTTATTGTTGTTAATTAACTACCTTTACACCCTGAAAAATACCTTGATGAAGTTCAAAATTGCTATTCTCGTTGCTGTATTTGGCTTTGCCCAAAATGCCTTTTCCAGAACCTTTGTGCTGCATTCACTTGATACTAATTTTTTAGGTGGACAAGGCGGACAAAATGCCATTACAACAGCTGTCCCTTTTCTGTTGATATCACCAGACGCCAGACATGCCGCTCTCGGAGATGCCGGTGTAGCAACCACTCCAGATGCCAATTCAGCTTACTGGAATGCTGCCAAACTAGTATATACCGAGAAGGAATATGGAGGTTCACTATCATATACCCCATGGCTGGGTAAGATTGTAAACGATATGTCAATAAGCTATTTATCTGGTTTTTATAAGATCAACAGAGAACAAGCGGTGGCCTTTTCTTTGAAATATTTTGACTTGGGGGTCATTTCTTTCCGAACCATAACCAATGAACCTGCAGGTGATTTTAAGCCTTATGAAATGGCTTTAGATGCTACCTATTCCAGAAAACTTACTGAAAATTTTAGTCTCGGTATCACCGGTCGTTTTATTAATTCAAACCTCACTGCAGGATACATTGGATCAGATGCAAAACCTGCCAATAGTGTAGCGGCTGATATCGGAGCGTATTATACCAAGGATTTAAAGAGAGGAGCTAAGAACTCAAACCTTTCACTTGGAGCTTCCATAACCAATATCGGAGCCAAGATAACCTATACAGATGCTAACAATAAAAATTTCTTACCCACCAATTTGCGATTGGGTTCGGCTTACAAAACTGAACTTGATGCCTTTAATTCCCTGACTTTTATCCTTGATTTCAGCAAGTTAATGGTGCCTACTCCAACAGCAGATGGAAACAATCAGGATAAACCATTGCTTAATGGAATGTTTGGTTCTTTTGCAGATGCACCGGGCGGAGCAAAAGAAGAATTTCAGGAAATCATTACTTCATTAGGAATAGAATATTGGTATAATCAGGTTTTTGCTGGCCGCCTCGGATATTTTAATGAAGCCAAAAACAAGGGCAATCGTAAATACTTTACGGCTGGCGTAGGGTTTCGTAAAAACGCATTCGGAATTGATGTAGCGTATTTAGTTCCAACCAATAAAAGAGAAAGTCCTTTAGCGGAGACTATTCGTTTTTCTATTTTCCTTCAGTTTGATAAAATCAGAGCAGAAGAAGAAGAATCTGTTACTGATTAATTCTGATGCTGGATCGTACACTCGCACCGCCTTTCAACAAGAGCACTGCTTTCAATTTATTATTACCCGAAAGGCAAACTCTGCAAAATGGAGTAGAAACGTATTTCGTTTCCGGTGGCAATCAGGAAGTAATTCGCGTTGAACTTGTTTTCCCCGCAGGCCGATGGTTTGAATGCAAATGGGGAGCCGCTTACTTTGCCGCTAATCTTCTTTCTAAAGGCACCTCTACTAAAACTAGTTTTGAAATTGCTCAGGCGTTTGATCACTATGGTGCTCATCTTGAAATAAGTCCTGGATTAGATGCTGTAGCCATTTCCTTATTCTCATTAAACAAAAATCTACAGCCTGCTCTCACCTTATTATTTGAATTAATCACCGACTCTGCGTTTCCAGAGAAAGAAATCGAGCAGATAAAATCAATATACCTTCAAAACTTAAAAGTGAACAATGAGAAGACAAGCTTTCAGGCTTCTAAACTCATTCGAAAAAATCTATTTGGAGAAACGTATCCTTACGGAAAAGAACTGGAGGAAAGCGATGTAGCTACCATCTCTCGCGAGCAGCTCATTGATCATTTCAACACATTCTTTAAAGATGTGACTCTTTTTGTTTCAGGGAAAATAACAGCACAGAACAAACAAGACATTGTTCAAACACTCTCTTCCTTACCCTACTCTAAAGCGCTGAGCAAAACTGTTCTATTAGCAGACTATAGCAAAACATCCCAGCGAGTTGAAAAAGAGGGCAGCATCCAATCTTCTATCCGAATGGGTAAACGCATTGTGGATCGGAAACACCCTGACTATGCTGACATCTTATTACTCAATCATATTTTGGGTGGATACTTTGGATCACGGTTGATGAAAAATATTCGGGAAGAGAAAGGATTGACCTACGGAATTTATTCGTCTCTTAATATTTTAAAGCACAATGGATTTCTTGTAATTGGTGCTGATGTAAACAAAGAAAATCTCGATCTCACGTTTGATGAAATTCGTAAGGAATTAAAGCGATTGCGTACTGAAAAAATAAATCAGGAAGAATTGGATACAGCACGAAATCATTTTATTGGAAGTCTTCAGTCTGAAATCACTACACCCTTCGCGCACTCCGACAAAATAAAGAACATAGTAATGTTCAACTTAACAGATCAATACTATCAGAACCTCATTCATAAAATTGACAAAACATCATCTGCTGACCTTGCCCTCATAGCCAATGATTATTTTTCAGAAGATAGTTTTACTGAAGTAGCCGTTGGCTAACCATTACTTGCTAATCACAAAATGGTATTGGTGTTTACTATTAATCATTAACAGATAACCTTCTCAGTGCCGTAGTCCGCACACCTTACAATATTTCATTTTACCCGGTGGGCGTTTTTTCGGTGGACGCTTATGACCAAAATACATTGGATCTGAGTATTGAGGTTTCTCCATTATGCGCTCGTTTTTTCTACGCGTCTTTTGAAGTTCTGCAACGCGTTTATAATAATCTTCTTCTGAGCCATAGGTAGGTTCAGCCAGTTTTCCTTTTTTTGATTTCTTTGGTCCGTATTGCTTTTGAGGAGCGGACGGATTTAAAGACGATGGCTGATCAGCTGATTGTGTGGTTGGAGTAGATGCACTTTTTTTTTTGCGCTTCAGCAGTTGAGCTTGCGCACTTATCATGAGCAAAGACAAAAAGATGGTTAGGTATATCCTCATATCGATTGTAAATATAGGATTAACTGTTTATCGCTCTAAAAATTTTACAACGAACGATTAATAACACCAAAAGACGTTTAATGAATCCACAACGGAGTTGAAACAAACCAGCCCCGAGTTTTTCCAGGGCAGTTTATGAAAGTTCGATATCACATTAACTAGCTTGATTTTGGTTGAAGCATAGTTTGCTGTCTTCGGTAAATCCATGGTGCGGTTGGACTTTCTTGCTTCCAAAGGCCCTTACTTTTCTCACGCGCTTTTTCTTTATGTTCCTCCAACTCTGGCAGTGGGTTCTTTTCTGCTGTCCAGGCTAAACCTTCTTTCAACAATGCAACACGGGGATCAACACTGTTGTTGAGGGTTACTATGGCAAGATAATTTCCCCAACGATCTTTGCCCTGAAGTACTACAGTCACATTTTTTTCGAGAATCATCTTCTCCATAAACTTCTTAGCCTTTTCGCCATACTCCTGACCAAGCTCCGGGCAATCAATACCTACTAGAGAAACTTTTATTGTTTCGTTATCATCACCAATCACTTCAAGGGTATTGCCGTCAATCACGGTAATAACCTTTCCGGAAATTCCATCATTCGCCCAAACAGAACATAACAGAAATAGACCAGCTAGTGTACTTAATACCTTCTTTTGCATGGTTGATAACATCTTGATTTTCTACACTTCAAAGCTGCACAAAGAATGGCGAGTGTATCGTGTAGCATGATCACCCTCCTTTCCCATGTAAGTTTTTGGTGAAACTTACATTTCATGCTGATGATGACGATGGGTGCAAAAATTCAACCAAAATAAAAATGATGGGATTGCAATTAAAAAAACAAAGCAGTGATGATTTAATCACTGCTTTGTTTTCCATTCTGGGATGTGATGGAAAGTGGAATAAGACTATTTACAATACTGATCGATCTGGAAACGCGCTTTTGCATCGCCATACTCAACAGCCTTGCGCCAATCGAAGCAGGCTTTCTCTTTATCTTTTAATTGATAGTGGAAATTTCCGCGCTGCTTGTAATATGCTGCATTCTTAGGATCAATTCGAATAGCTTCATCCATATCACTTACGCCAGCGCCATAGTCGTCTAATTGCGATTTGCAGGTTGCACGATTGTAATACGCCAGACCATCTTCTTTATTCAGTTGCAGTACGCGGTTGTAATCCAGTATTGCTCCCTCATAATCTTCAATGGCTTCCTTAATGAGCGCACGATTGAAATGTGCATCTACATTTTTTGGATCGATATCCAGCGCTTTGTTCAATTCAAGTACGGCTGACTTTGTATCTTCTAAACCAAGATATGCGCGCCCTCGATTCACGTACAGCGTTACCGAATTTTCTCCAGCTGATTTTGCATTATCAAAATCACTTAGTGCCCCTTGAAACTCTCCTTCTTCCAACTGCATCATGCCGCGTTTGAAGTACACGTCTTTATCTTTTACGCCAGCTGCAATTACCTTATCATAATATTCACGGGCAGCAACAAATTTCTGCATGCTGTAATACGTGTCACCTAGCAATCGGAATAATTCGGGACTTGGTTTCTCAGTGAGCTTTTCAACATCACGAAAATCTTTACTGGCCTCTTCAAATTTCTTTAGGGTATAATACGCTTGCCCTCGATTTTCAAATGCTTTTACGTAATCTGGTTTTTTTGAAAGTGCATCCGTATAATCGGCAATAGCTGACGGATAGTTTTCCATCTTGAAATAGGCCTTGCCTCGGTTGTTATATAAAGTAGCATCTCGAACTCCCAGATTAATAGCTTGAGTATAATCCTGAACAGCCCCCGCTAAATTGTTTAAACTAAACTTTGAATCACCCCGATGAAAAAATGCGAGTCCAAACTTGGCATCCTTTTCAATGGCTTTATTGTAATCATTGATGGCCTCTTCGTAGTTTTTGTTTTCATATTTACAATATCCACGCATATCAAATGCAGCAGCTTCTGTTGTTCCGGATGTGATAGCTTTATCAAGATCAGTCAAAGCGCCTTTGTAATCTTTTAAAAGATATTTTGCTGAACCTCGTTTATAAAACAACTCCGTATTCGTAATGCCACCGTCAATGGCTTTGTTGAAATCTGCTAATGATTTTTCATACTCTTTCGTTTCGAACAATGAATGGGCACGCGCTGCATAGACATTCATATCCTTACTACCCGACTCAATGGCTTTCGTTAAATCAAGTATTGCACCTGCATAATCCTTGATAGAATATTTTGAAATACCGAGTGCAGCAAATTCATCAACCCCCGCTTCATTGCGCACAACAACAATCGCAAGGTCTGCAATTACGCCAGGGTAGTCCTTCAATTGATACTTGGCTAAAGCACGGTTCTTCATCGCTTGGGTATAATCTTTTTTCAACCCGAGGGCACGATCAAAATCAGCGATGGATTCTTTTGCCATACCGGCATTGAGTTTTGCCTTACCGCGATTGTTATAAATCACCTCATCATTCGCACCTAATGCTACAGCCTTGTCGTATGATTCAACTGCTCCCGGAAAATTATTTTCCTTGAAGCGAGCATTACCTAATTGGTAATAAACATCCTTGTTCTTCGTGCCTAGCGATGCCGCTTTTTCGAGATGCGGAATAGCTTCTTTTTCCTTTTTCGAAAGAACATACGCCATACCCAATGATTCGTATACTCCTAAATCTGCTTTTCCTTTTTGAACGGATTTATCAAGGTCAACAATGGTGGATGTGTAGTTCTGCATTTGGAAAAATGATTTGCCACGTTTAGCATAAATATCATCTTCCTTTTCTCCACCCATCTCTGCATTGGTCAATGCTTCAATTGCTCCTTTGAAATTATTAGCATCAAAACGCAAGTACCCAGTGTATAAAGAAACCTTGCTGTCTTTCAATCCTGATTGCAATGCCTTTTCAAAATAGGGTAAGGCTTGTTCTTTTTTACCGAGATTATAATTCGCAACACCAAGCATCTTCAACAAGTCAGGTGTTTCTCCTTCTGTTGGTTTTGCTTTTTCCAAATCCTCCACTGCACCTGCATAGTCTTTCAATGTAAATTTTGCTGTACCGCGATTGACAAAAGCTTTCCCATAAGTAGGATTAAGTTGAATGGCTTTATCAAAATCAGCAACAGAACCGGCAACATCGGTTGAATTCATTTTCGCTTTACCGCGATTGTTGAAGACAACGGCATCGTTCATTCCAAGCTTAATAGCGTTGTCATAATTCTTAATAGCACCAGCAAAATCATTCTTAATGAATTTTATATCGCCTATGTTTTTAAAAGCCTCGGCATCATTTACGCCAAGGGACGTGGCCATTTCCAAATCCTTCAATGCGTTGTCATAGTCCTTCTGCGCAAACTCGGCATTACCTTTATAGAGAAATACCTCTTTCGTATTAACACCAGCATTGATCGCGCGACTTAATGATTCAATGGATGCACTGTATTCTTTGTTCTTATACTGGCATGTTCCAAGTTGAGTAAATGCATCTTTGTCCGTAAGTCCAAGAGAAACAGCAGCAGCTAAACTTTTCACTGCTTCAGTACAATTTCCTTGTTGTGCAAGACTTAATCCCAACATCTTGAAAATATCTTTATCCTTTACACCTTTCTGAACAACTTTATCTAATGTTTCAGATGCTCCTTTGTAATCATTGAGTGTGTATTTTGCTGTACCTACCTTTTGATATATCTCAACATCTGATCTGCCACTCGCTAATATTTTTTCGTAGTCCATAACACTACCTTTCCAATCTTGTGATTTGTATTTTGCTTCTGCACGATTCTCTAATGCCTTATCATAATCGCTCTTCAACTCCAATGCTTTGTCAAAGTCAGGGATAGATCCTTTAAAATCCTGAGTATTGAATTTTGCTTTGCCACGATTGTTAAACACAATAGCATCATTCAAACCAAGTTTGATGGCGTTGTCATAATTCTTGATAGCTCCGGCAAAATCATTCTTGATGAATTTTATATCACCCATGTTCTTAAACGCTTCGGCATCATTCGCACCAAGCGATACAGCTTTCTCTAAATCCTTCAACGCGTTATCGTAATCCTTCTGAATAAATTCAGCATTGCCTTTATGAAGAAATACTTCCTTGGTACTCACACCTGCATTGATTGCTCTGCTGAATGATTCAATGGATGGTGCATATTCCTTATTGTTATACTGGCATGTACCTAATTGAGTAAATACATCTTTATCCGTAAGTCCCAATGAAACCGCGGCAGTTAAACTTTTTACAGCCTCTGCACAATTACCTTGTTGAGCGAAACTCAATCCCAACATTTTAAAAACTTCCTTATCCTTCACGCCTTTCTTCACAACATTGTCCAGACTTTCAGAAGTGCCTTTGTAATCATTCAGATTGTACTTGGCCGTTCCAACTTTTTGATAGATCTCTACATCTGATCTTCCATTGGATACTATTTTTTCAAAATCAGCAACACTGCCTTTCCAGTCTTGCGTTTTGTATCGTGCCTCGGCACGATTCTCTAGCGCTTTGTCGTAATTGCTTTTCATTTCAAGCGCCTTGTCAAAGTCAGGGATGGAGCCTTTGAAGTCCTGAAGATTATATTTTGCTTTTCCGCGATTGTTATACAATACAGCATCCGCCTTTCCTGAGGCAATAGCTTTGTCGTAATAGGTAATGGCTTCTTTATAATTCTCCATTCTGAATTTCGCGTTGCCCAGATTGGCAAACGTTTCGAAACTATTGGCGCCCATACTTACTGCCTTCTCTAAATCAGTAGCTGCACTTTGGTAATCGTCAAGATTATATTTTGCGTTACCGCGATATTCAAAAAGTTCAGCGGTGTTGATACGCGCTTTTACCGCTTCATCAAAATCTGCTTTTGCTTTTTCATATTCTTTTTGCTGATAGTAAGCAACGCCACGTTTTACAAAAACTTCTTTATTCGTAAAACCAGAATTGATGAGCTGGCTGAATTGAACGGATGCATCACCATAATCCCCAGCCTTAAATTTTTTCAGACCTAATTCCCATTGCACTTGCAGGAGTGAATCGGTTTTCTGAGCCGAAGCTTGGGAAACAATAAAAAGGATACCAACAGCCAAAAGCATTATTCTCATAGTGACCAGAAATTGATGTGTTGTAAAGTTATTAAATCCGATTGGGATTTAATGCGCTAAGAATTGAAGGGTACAATTCAAATTGTCATGCCAGACTAAAGTCCTATTTGGGAATGGTTCATTAACCACGCACTTAAGAGCGTGGTTAATGTGCAAACCAAACATTGGGCTTTAGCCCCTTAAGCAAAGCCAACGGGGTAAAATCGAAATGTACCTTGAAAAGCCAGAAAGTAAGATTAAGAGAATTATCCCTTCACTACCTCGCCAGCCACTTGCATGGTTTCCATAGTAGGTGATGGTTTACCTCCACGCGGTTCGACTGTTACTGCAAAGACTACAGCACCATTACCAATATCTTTCATTTTAATCAGACCGGCTATATTATCAAATACTCCGGCATCCACTGGCTTGCCATCAACAATGGCCCAAAGCTGGTACTGATTTTCCTTTGACAACTCACGCATATTTTGAATGCTGAGGTACACCTCTTTTGTGGATTCATTCCAGTAGACATACGCCATCGATTCGGGCGCAATCTCTTTGCCTTTCATCACTACGCGTTTGAAATCCGGATTGTCAACAATCTTCAAATCCGTTTCAATTTTATCGAGTCGTTGATTGACGGTATTATAATCTTGTGCCACGCGTTGATTCTGCGCAATGAGTTCAGTTAACAGACCTTGAGAATTCATCCACTTGCTGCGGTAATCATACGCGAAGTACAAAGCAACAATTGCTATTGTAACAGATGCTGCCACAGCGAATCTCCAAAAGTTAGATTGATCGGCCTGAAGAGAAACTACTTTTGCTTCCGGTTTCTGTGTCTCAATTTTTTGAAATAGATTTTCCTTAACGACCTTTCTCGGGGCAATTGCCATTTGTATTAACAATGCCTCCTGAGCTTCCTCAACGCGCTGAAGCTCTTTGCGAAGTTCAGGATATTGCGCGAGGTTCTTTTCAACCAAAGCACGCTCCTGCTCCGTAAGCTCACCGATTGCATACGCTTCGAGTATTCCGGACGATATGTATTCTACTATATTCACGTTGTTACGCCAAGTGTTATTCGTAATTGTTGCATAGCCAGCCTTAAGCGAGTTTTTACCGTGCCTAACGGGATGTCAAATTCTTCTGCAAGCTCCGATTGTGAATAGCCTTTAAAATATAAATGCTCCACCACAAACTGCTGATCGGTCGAAAGTACCTTCAGAATTTCACTCACCCCAATGCCATCTATGCGTTGTTCAATGTATTCTTCGTTATCGATTCTACTTACGACCTTTTCTATCGGGGTGGTTTTCTGATCCTTACTTATTTCTTTCGAACGTGTTTTATCGATGGCCTGATTCCGTGCTACATTCAACAACCAGGTAAACAGCTTTCCTTTTGAGGCATCATAATTTTCGAAGCGATCCCAGATTTTCAGGAACACATCCTGCAAAACCTCTTCTGCAATTTCTTCTTTTTTAAGGATACGGAAGATAACACCATATAAAGCCCCTGAATAATTATCGTACAAATATTCCAAAGCCGATTTGTCTTTCGCTTTGAGTCTCGTGACTAAATCACTTTCGGAGATATGGAGTTTCGATGTGCTGATAGAAATCTATTTGGTGAAAGTAAATTAAATAGATCGGAATTGGCAAGACTTATTATTTACGAACAATTAAAAGCAAGTCGAGCGCTTTACTCCCGTCTTCTACAATAACATAATCTTCATGATGAATGTTTGTAACCAATCCAGTATTTCCCGTTTGGAGTTTGTTTCGATTATAACGGTTCAATATTTCGTATGGAATACGCAGGATAGAAGCTGGTAACTTGTATTGAAGATTGAAAATATCAAATCGGGTAATGCGGTTTACAGATTTTTTATTCTGTTCGTAGTATTCCATTACCTTTTCATTGCCGGTAATGCCTTTCATTTCTACATGCTTAAAAATTTTGGCAGCCAGTGCGCTGAGTTCATCAGCAAGGTATTCGCGAACGTGCCATGGATTTCGCGAAAGTGACATCTTTCTATTCGGAGTCGTAATTAAAGCAACACCTCCAGGTTTCAATACCCGGTGGATTTCTTTCAAATACAAAAAATCATTTTCAATATGTTCGATCACTTGAAAACTCACAATACTATCATAGGTATTGTCTTCCAAACCTCCCAGAGGCGGAATGTTCATACTGATGAATTTCCCGGAAGGGTGCTTTTGCTGAAGGTCGGCAATTACCGTTTCGATTTTATCTACAGCCGTAAAGGAAGTAGCAAGCTCCATTAATGTGCTTACGCCCCGGCCTTCTCCACAGCCTACCTCCAGTGTATTTCCCTTAACATAATCGCGGGCTACAACATAGGCCTTAAAAAGACGTTGATGAATGGGGTTATCGGAGGTAATCTCCTCGCTGGTTATTTCGGTCGTGTATATTTTTGACATAAGAGAGGCAAAAATAAGAATTTACCGATGAAGCTTCGAACTCCCTTTGTCTAATTCGTGTCTGCTATGCAAACGATTCAAAAATTCTTCCTTAATTTTCAATCCATGATGCGATACCTAAAACTTCTAGTACTCTTTGTTTCCTTTTCAGCACAGGCCCAGACTTTGAAGGACATCAATTATAGCTATGTATATAATGTAACAGAGCCGATTTCCTTTGTAATGAAGCCGCAGCGTTCAGCAACAGGTTGGAATGTTCATTATCGTCTTCAGCTTCGTGATACGTCACTGCAAGCGGATCAGTTCGTTATTCAGTGGGATATCCGAAAAGATCTTGGTGAGAAGGAAGGTATTCCCGTCAATACCGACCGGATCGCCAAGTCAATTGAGTCATCCGCCATTGAAGGCAATGTAGGATTAGATGGAAGTGGTGATCTTCAAATATTAACCGTTAAAATTTTAAACAATAGTCTTAAGCGCGCGTGGATATTTTGGAAATCAATTGAGCCTGAATATCCGGTAGATGGCATGGTCATCGATCAATATAAATCGGTGCTGTATGGCTACGTTAAAATGGGGGCAAATGCAATCATTCAAAGTGCAGACAGCACCAAAGTTATCTCCTATTACAACGACAATTTTCCTGCCGCTGCTCCCGGATTTTCAGAAGGTCTGGCAAGGGTTTCTCCAGGCATGAAGCCGGATTCTACATTTACCGTGCGTACCAACACGGATATTAATTTTGCAATGAAAGGACTCTATCTTGTTCAGAAAGACACGAATGAAACACATGGTTTTTCTTTTCGGGCAGAACAAGATTATCCACGATTTGAGAAAGTAGAAAGCCTGGCCGACCCCTTGGTTTACATCTGCACCAAACAAGAGTTTGATCGCGTGAAGTTGGCAAAGGGTGATAAGAAGGCATTCGATAAAGTAATTCTTTCTATAACAGGAGATGTAACTCGTGCAAAGACATTGATGCGTAGTTACTTCAAACGCGTAGAGGTGGCCAATCAACTTTTTACATCTTACAAAGAAGGATGGAAAACAGATCGCGGCATGATCTACATTATTTTCGGGTTACCTGATCAGGTTTATGCCTTCACCGATCGCGAAGTGTGGACCTACAAAAAACAGTTTGATTTAAGTTTCAACTTCACTAAATCAAGCACCATTTTCGATCCGGACAATTACGTTATTATCCGAGACAACAAGTACACGGAATCATGGTATGAGGTAATCGATCTTTGGCGGAATGCAAGATTCTAGCGTTCAAAGTTCCAGGTTGTGCAAATTTAATCATGTCTACAAACTTCTATGGACTACGGACTATCGGCTATGGACTTTCTACTAAATTCTATATTCTAACTCCTATATTCTATTTTATCAATACTATTTAGGAATTTGCGCCTCAATGGAAAAGACAGAGATGATCTACGGCACCCGTGCTGTGATGGAGGCCGTACTGGCCGGAAAGGAAATTGAAAAAGTAATGATTCAAACCGGACTGGCCAATGACCTCATTAAAGAATTAATGGGCGTATTGCGTGTGCATAACATACCCATGAGCTTTGTACCACTCGAAAAACTCAAACGATTATCCGCAAAAAATCATCAAGGGGTAATCTGTCTACTTTCATCTGTTACCTATGCTTCTTTGGATAACATTGTAGATAAAGCGTACAGCGAAGGTCGGGAACCCTTTATTCTCATACTCGATCGTATTACTGATGTTCGGAATTTTGGAGCCATTGTGCGCACCGCAGAATGTGCGGGTATGGATTGCATTGTAGTGGCTGATAAAGGTAGTGCGCTCATTACAGGCGATGCCATGAAAACTTCAGCAGGAGCTTTGAACCACTTACCTATTTGCAGAGAGGATTTAAAAAAGACGATTCAGTTTCTTCACGATAGTGGCATTCGAGTTGTAGCGTGCACTGAAAAAGCAGAGCAGAGTTTACATCAGGTTGCCCTCACGGGTCCTATTGCTGTAATGATGGGCTCTGAAGAAGATGGAATTTCAGATGTGCTCGTGCGCCATGCAGATGAGCTTGCTAAAATTCCAATGAAAGGAAAAATTGGTTCGTTGAATGTTTCAGTAGCTGCTGGTGTAGCTATTTATGAAGTGGTGAGGCAGAGAAGCAAAGGATAAAAGTTAATGGTTAATCGTTAGTTGTGTCGACTGCATCAAATCTCATATCGCTAATCTATAATCACTCATCACAAATTCATTTTTAAAACGAATTGTTAAGGCAACAATGCATGGAACAGAGATTTACAAAAACTCTGTTCCATTCATTGCCTTCACATCATTCACAAATCTTCTGAATTGTTCTTCCTTATCTTTTTCGCAAACGATAATCACGTTGCCAAACTCGCCAATCAGATAACCATTCAGGCCTTGCGCTACAATGAGTTTATCCGGAGAAGCTTTAATGATGCAGTTGCGTGTATCGTATAAAATAGAGGTAGCGCCTATTGCGTTATTGTTTTCATCCTTATCTGAAATTTCATGAATGGAATTCCATGAACCTAAATCAGACCAGGCGAAATCGCCTAAGCATACATATACATTCTTCGCTTTTTCCATCACACCATAGTCGATGGAGATATTTTTGCATTGTGAGTATGCGCTAACGATAGCTTCCTTCTCTTCTGGCGTTCCAAATTTTGATTTGGCTTCATCAAATACTTCCGTCATCTCCGGTATGTACTTATGCAGCGCTTCAAGAATTGTTTTCACACCCCAAATAAAAATACCTGCGTTCCAAACAAAATCACCGCTCTCCAAAAACTTTTTCGCGAGCGACAATTCCGGTTTTTCTGTAAAGGTTTTTACCTTCTTTGCAAAACTTTTTTCAGTGTGATATTGAATATAGCCGTAACCTGTTTCAGGTCGCGTTGGCGGAATCCCCAGGGTTATTAATTTATCCTGACCTTTTGCAAGATCGCTTGCCTTCTTGATGACGTCTTGGAATTCAATCTCATTTAAAATCAATTGATCAGAAGGTGTAACTACAATTACGGCTTCTTTATTTTTCTCTTCGATGCGATAACTCGCGTATGCAATACAGGCCGCGGTGTTTTTGCGCATCGGCTCTTCTAGGATCTGTTCGCTTGATAGTTGTGGAAGCTGAGCCCTTACCAATCCGGCATGTTCCTCATGTGTCACCACATAAATATTCTCTACAGGGCAAATCGATGTGAAACGATCGAAGGTAGATTGAAGAAGTGTTTTACCGGTACCCAGAACATCTAAAAATTGCTTCGGCTTTGAGTTTCTGCTGTAAGGCCAAAAGCGAACCCCGATACCACCAGCCATGAGTACTACGTATAAATTCTTGTTCATTTCCATTCTAGGTGTATGATGTTTTGCAAAAGACGTAAGTCACCAAATTGTTTGAAAGTATTTTCACGGTTATTACACAATTCCTTCTTTGAGCAGGTCATGAAGGTGTATAAACCCGGCTACAGTATTACCATCGACAACTACCAGTTGCGTAATTCCACTCTCTTGCATTTGATGTAAGGCTTTGACTGCATATTCATCTTTTTCGATTTTTTTTGGTGTTCGTGTCATAATATCCGAGGCGACAGCTTTACGGATATCAATCTCTTTCTGAAGCATCCGCCTTAAGTCCCCATCCGTTATTATGCCCAATAACTCATTTTGAGGGCTTATTACAGCTGTACATCCCAATCTCTTTGAAGAAATTTCCAGAATAACATCCTTCAAAGGCGTTTCCAGAGAAACGGTGGGAATTTGATTCTGAATTATAACGTCCGATACCTTCAAATAGAGTTGTTTTCCGAGCGAACCACCCGGATGATATTCAGCAAAATCACGACTTGTAAAATCCCGAAGTTCCAACAAGCAAACAGCCAATGCATCACCCATTGCCATGTGAGCCGTTGTGCTTGTAGTCGGTGCTAAGTTGTGCGGACAAGCTTCTTGTGCAATCGTTGCATTCAATACAAAATCGGCTTGTTGTGCTAAATATGAATTTATGTTGCTCACCAGAGCAACAAGCTTAGAGCCTCTGCGTTTCAGAAGCGGTACTAACACTTTTATCTCAGGTGTATTGCCGCTTTTCGAAAGACAAATCACAATATCATTTTGTTGTATCATGCCGAGATCTCCGTGGATCGCATCGGCTGCATGCATAAAAATAGAAGGTGTGCCAGTAGAGTTAAGCGTTGCAACAATTTTATTGGCTACAATGGCGCTTTTGCCAATGCCTGTAACGACAACGCGGCCTTTTGCAGAATAAATTTCTTTCACGCACGCCTCGAAATTGTCATCGATTAAATCGGCTAAATGCTGAATTGCCTGAGATTCATTTATTAATACCTCGCATGCAATTTTTTTGATATTTTTTACTAAATTCAATTCCTTTTCAAAGTTAGCTTTGTCTATATGGGCAAAGATACAATTTATAAAGACGATACGATGTTGGTGGAAGAGAAAGACGCGCTGAAAGAGAGACTCAAAGAAGTATTCGGATATAGTCAGTTCCGGGGTGGGCAGGAAGTAATCATTCGAAACCTGCTCAATGGAAGAAATACATTCGTGATCATGCCTACCGGAGCAGGCAAATCACTGTGCTACCAATTACCCGCCATGATGCGCGAGGGATTGGCCATCGTGATTTCACCACTCATTGCCCTGATGAAGAACCAGGTGGATCAAATGAATGCGTACGGTGTAAACGCACGCTTCATGAATTCAACCTTGAGCAAGGGCGAAATTACCAGACTGAAAAAAGATTGTATGAATGGTCTCGTAAAGCTTCTTTACGTAGCACCAGAATCATTGAATAAAGAAGAGACCATTGAGTTCTTAAAGAAAGTCAATGTATCGTTTGTCGCCATTGATGAGGCTCACTGTATTTCAGAGTGGGGTCACGACTTCAGACCCGAATACAGAAGAATCAAAACCATGATTCAAACATTAGGCGATATGCCAGTGATTGCACTTACTGCAACTGCTACGCCTAAAGTTCAACTTGATATTCAGAAAAATTTACAGATGGAGGAAGCAGACGTTTTCGTTTCTTCTTTCAATAGAAAAAATCTGTACTACGAAGTTCGGCCTAAGAAAGAGACGAAGAAACAACTCATCAAATTCTTAAAAGAGCACAAAGGTAAATCAGGTGTAATTTATTGCCTTAGCCGCAAGAAGGTAGAGGAGATTGCACAGTTGATTAGCGTCAATGGATTTAAGGCTGCACCGTATCACGCAGGTCTTGATCCGGATGTGCGTATGAAGAATCAAGATGACTTCTTAAATGAAGAAGTGGATATCATCGTGGCAACCATCGCCTTCGGTATGGGTATCGACAAACCAGATGTTCGGTTTGTGGTTCACTACGATGTACCAAAATCATTAGAAGGATATTATCAGGAAACAGGTCGTGGTGGTCGCGATGGATTAGAAGGCGTTTGCCTTATGTTCTATAGCCACAACGATTTAAATAAACTTGAGAAATTCAATAAAGATAAACCTGTACAAGAACGTGAGAATGCTCGTGTCTTATTGCAGGAGATGGAATACTATGCTGAGTCACCCGTTTGTAGAAGAAGGCAACTGCTCCATTATTTTGGTGAAGAATACAAACAAGACAATTGTGGCATGTGCGACAACTGTGTTCATCCTCGCGAGCGTTTCAACGGTATGGAGTCTATGAAGCTTGTGCTTCAGGCAGTGAAACAAACCAACGAACGTTTCGGCCTTAATCATTTAGTCAATGTAATCCGCGGAGTGGAAGATGAGTATGTAAAAAGTTACGGGCACTTCGATCTTGCTGTTTATGGAAAAGGTGGAGACGAAGATGCTGACTATTGGAAGTCGGTTATTCGCCAAGTGTTGATTTATCAATTCTTAGATAAAGACATTGATAACATTGGAGTATTGAAGATGAATAAAAAGGGTGAAGAGTTTTTGAAGAAACCTCATCCCATCGAATTTGCACGCGATCATGACTTTACTACTGAAATTGAGGAAGAGGAAGAGTCAGCTGAACGTGTTCCGGTAAACACGAAGGCATACGACACACGTCTTTTCGAAATACTAAAATCTTTACGTAAAAAAATTGCGAAAGAAAATGATTTGCCACCTTGGGTAGTTTTCCAAGATCCATCTCTGGAAGAAATGGCAACTACCTATCCTACCACTAAAGATGACCTCGCACAGGTGAATGGTGTAGGAATGGGCAAGGTGAATAAGTTTGGAAAAGAATTCATCGAAGTTATTCAAAATTATGTAGATGAAAATGACATCGAGACAGCGAACGAGGTAATTGTTAAAAACTCAGTCAATAAATCGAAGGCTAAGATCATTATCATTCAGGCTGTAGATCGCAAAGTTGATCTGGAGGAAATCGCAGAAACGATTAAAATGTCGTTTGACGATATGCTGACGGAGATCGAAAACATTTGTTATTCGGGCACGAAGCTTAATCTGAACTACTACATCGATCAGATTATTGATCCGCATAAACAAGACGAAATCCATGATTATTTCATGAATGCCGATACCGATAGCTTGGACATGGCCTTGTCTGACAATTCCATTGCCGATTATTCAGAAGAAGAAATCCGGTTAATGCGCATCAAGTTCATGTCAGAGTACGCCAACTAAATCATTTCAAATACAAATACCATAAGCGTTCTGGGCCAAAATCCAGAGCGCTTTTTTTATGTGTTTTATTTAACCGATTTCGCCCCTATATTTGAAGTTCAGCGAAATCTGATTGCGTCAAATAGCCACTATTCGGTGTACTCAGGATTGCTGCTAAAGGCAATTCAGAAATAAGGCAACAAACCAACGACTACATGAACATTCTGGTTATCGGCAATGGAGGCAGAGAACACGCAATGGCCTGGAAAATCAGACAAAGCGCGCATTGCGATAAACTCTTTGTAGCTCCTGGAAACGCAGGTACAGCATTGGTAGCCGAAAATGTAGATTTAGCAATTGATGATTTTGAAGGATTAGGCAAATTCTGCCTTGCGAATAATGTTGAATTAGTTCTGGTCGGGCCAGAAGGTCCACTGGTGCTGGGTATCCGCGATTTCTTTGAGCAGAGCCCTGCCCTTAACTCCATCCTGATGGTTGGACCGGGGAAAAACGGAGCGCAGCTGGAGGGTAGCAAAGATTTTTCGAAACAGTTTATGCTTCGCAATGGAATACCCACTGCAAAAGCGAAAACGTTTATGGCCGCTGATCTCAATCAGGCCTTAGACTACATATCAACATGCAAACCACCTATCGTTTTGAAGGCCGATGGTTTGGCTGCAGGCAAAGGTGTAATCATCAGCTTAAGTCAGGCGGAAGCAAAGGCTGTGATAGAGGACATGCTTGTAAACAAAAAATTCGGGCAAGCCAGTGCCAAGGTTTTGATTGAAGAATTTTTAACTGGAATTGAGCTTTCTGTTTTTGTGTTAACGGATGGAAAGGATTACATCATTCTTCCCGAAGCCAAAGACTACAAGCGCATAAACGATGGTGATCTTGGACCGAACACAGGAGGTATGGGAGCAGTATCACCCGTAGTTTTTGCTGATGCTGCCTTTATGAAAAAAATTGAGGATCTGGTAGTGAAGCCAACCATTGCCGGACTAAGCAAAGAAAAAATTGAATACAAAGGATTTGTATTTGTCGGCATAATGAATGTTGGCGGAGTGCCTTATGTAATTGAATACAATGCGCGAATGGGTGATCCGGAAACACAAGCGGTGATGCCTCGCATAAAAAGCGATTTTGTTGAGTTACTACTTGCTGCGGCAAAGGGTGAATTATCAAAAGCGAAAATAGAAATTGAAGATCATCACACGGTTACTATAGCCCTTGTATCAGGTGGCTATCCGGGTGATTATGAAAAAGGCAAAACTATTTCCGGATTAAAGGCTGATGAAAAAGCATTGGTATTTCATGCGGGCACAAAAAAGAAAAACGATACTGTTCTTACCGATGGTGGTCGTGTGCTTGCCGTTTCCGGAACAGGGAAGTCTTTAAAAGAAGCGCGCGACAAAGCGTATAAGATTGTCGCCCAAATCGATTGGGACGGATTGTATTTCCGAAAGGATATTGGAAAAGATTTAATGGATTATAAAGGTTAAGCGGGATGGGATGTTCATGTGGATCAACTAAAGACGGTCAGGTTTCTGGCTGTAAAAATAATGGAGCCTGTAACACAGGTGGCTGTAATAAAATGAATGTATTCGATTGGCTTTCGAACATGGATATGCCCATGCAAGATAAGTTTGATGTCGTAGAGGTACGTTTTAAAAATGGTCGTAAGGAAGTCTATCGCAACAGCGACAAACTTTCATTAACCACGGGTGATGCCATTGTTGTAGAGGTTCCGAATGGCCATCACATCGGTCACGTTTCCATGCAAGGTGAATTGGTTCGCTTGCAAATGCAGAAGAAAAAAATTGCCAATGATGGTGAGGTCAAAAAAATCTATCGGCTTGCTCATCAAAAGGATTTGGAAAAATTTGAAGAGGTAAAAAAACGCGAGCTACCTACACTATATCGGACGCGTGAAATTTTGCGCGACTTGAAATTACCAATGAAACTCTCAGACATTGAATATCAAGCCGACAATACAAAAGCCACTTTCTTTTATTCAGCAGATGATCGCGTAGATTTTCGGGAGTTGATAAAAATATTAGCGGGTGATTTTAAAATTCGAGTGGAGATGCGGCAGATTAGTCTGCGCCAGGAAGCGGGAAGATTGGGAGGCATTGGAGTTTGTGGTCGTGAACTATGTTGCTCAACATGGCTGACCGATTTTAAAAACGTAGCCACGAGCGCAGCACGTTATCAAAACCTTTCCCTCAACCCAAGCAAACTTTCAGGGCAGTGCGGCAGATTAAAATGTTGTTTGAATTACGAATTAGAAACCTACATGGATGCACTTGAAGGCATTCCGAAAATTGAAAAACCATTGCTTACTGAAAAAGGTGAAGCCACTTTACAAAAGACCGACATCTTCCGCAGAATTATGTGGTTTGGTTTCCGTGAAGAGAATACCTGGTATCCTTTAAATGTAGATCGTGTAAACGAAATTCTAAAGTTAAATGCAGAGGGTAAGAAGCCTGCTGATTTAAATTTAGATGTTCTTCAAGAGAAGTTATCCATCCAAACATTAAATAGCGACCTTGAGCGAATGGATAAAAAGTTCAAGAGCAAACCCAAAGGTAGTGGTGGCCACAATGCTGGCGGTGGACATAACGCTGGTGGTAGTCCTAATCCTGGAGGTGGAAACAACAGACGGAATAATAATCCCAACAGCAATAAGCGCAGACCCGACAATCGTGATAATCGCGGCAACCGAAATCCGAAACCAGGAGGCCCAAAACCAGCAGATCCGAAGTCATGAGAAGATGGTATCTATGGAGCATTGCTCTTTTCTTCTTTTTATTTAGCTGTGACTCTGATCGTGTGTACGAACAATATCACGATTTTGATAATCGCTTCTGGCCGGTAACCGAAACTCCGGAATTTGAATTCAGCATTGATCAACCTGGAGAGAAATACAATCTGTATTGCAACGTGCGCAATTCCAGTGATTATCCAAACGCACGGTTTTTCTTTACCTATTACTTTCAGGATTCTAGCGGAACCGTATTGAAACAGGAGTTAAAAACCGAAGTTTTGTTTGATAGTAAAACCGGAAAACCCTTTGGCAGCAGTGGACTTGGTGATATCTACGATCATCAGTTCAGTATCCTGGAAAATTACCGATTTGCAAATCCCGGAAAATTCAAAGTGAAATTCGAGCAATTTATGCGCACGGATACCTTGTCTGGAGTTTTAGCAGTAGGATTGCGCGTGGAGAAAGTAAGGAATTAAAGAGAGGTTAATTCCTGTAGTCACAAATCAACACATACATTACATATTTCGAAGCCAGACTTGCGGATCAAGTGGTGTGATATTCTTTAGGATTTGAAATTTTAATTCAGTGTTGCCATCGCTCCTTGAAAGCACTTTTCCAATTTCCTGATTGATCGATATTTTCTGTCCTGTTTTAACAACTACTTCTTTCAATCCTGCATAAAGCGTAAAATACTCACCGTGCTTAACAATCACAACACTCCCCAATGTCGGGATAAAAGCAACTCTGCTCACCTCCCCTTCAAAAATACATTTTACCTTTTCGTTTTCCTTCGTTTGAATATTGACGCCATCGTTCTGCAAAACAATACCTTTTAATACAGGGTGATTCTGCTTACCGAATTTTTGAGACACAAAACCAGAAGTGACTGGCCAAGGAAATTTATTTCTATTTTCTTCAAAAGAAGAAGATAGCGCAATAGCGGCTTCAGAAGTTTTTGCATTTGCCTTTGCTGCGCGCTCCATTTCCTCACGAATAATATCACTGAGTAACTTATCCAACTGAGCCACTGCCTTTTTCGTTGTCTCTAAATCTTTACGCAATTTTTTTTCCTCTTTCTCCAAGGATTTCACAACGGTATTTTGTTTTTTTCTAAGCGATGTGAGGTTATCATTTTCACGAAGCTCTTCGTTAAGAAGTTTATTCTTTTCTGTTCTGCGACTTTCAATTTCCTTTACTTGTCCGGAAAGTTGTTCCTGCACTTTAAGTATCTGCTCAGCTTGAAGTTTGCGGGTAGTAGTGTATTGCTCCATATACCGCATCCGCATAATAAGCTGATCAAATGATTTAGCTGAGAAGAGAAACGTTAATCGGGTTGTACTGTTGTTGGCTTTTTGGGCAGCAAATAACATCGCAGCAAATTCTTTCTTCAATTTAGAAAGATCCTCCTCGAGCGCGACAATGATATCATTATTCTCCCCGATCTCTGAGTTTAATATACGAACCTCATCTTTTATGGAGTTGATTAGTTCTTCCTGCTGTTGAATGCGTTGCTTGATTGCATTCAACTCACCAAGCGTATTTTTCTTCTGAGCCGATGTTTCAGAAATGATTTTCTCCACTTCCTTAATTCGCTCAATATTCTGTTGCTTCTCTTTTTGTAGTTGAGTTTTTGTTTTTTGAGCAACAGCAGAAAGGGTAATTAGAATACAACAGAAAAGAAGCGAATACTTACCTACGCTCATACTTCTTTGGAATATTAAAAGGAAAATTAAGTTCTTTCGTACCCACCTCTGCTTTATTGTATTCAAAAATTATGGTGGTGTTTAAAAGTCCGCCAAGTGTTTTATAAAAGAGATTGATGGTTCCATTGTACGGAAAGGTTTTATCGCCCACAGGTTGAAAATTAGAATAGTTCACAACAAATGAATTGCTCGTGTTACTTTCTTTCAATTCAACCTTTTCAATCTTCATGCTTGCGGCATTAACAAAATTCTGGACATCAATCGTACCGCTATGTTGCTTTAGTATAAAAAAAGAAGGATCCCTTACAATCGAATCCTCTTCATTCGTTGGCATAATAAGGTTGCCCAACATAGCCGATTGAATAACGTGATAATTGATTTCGAAATTGTAGCGCTTTGAAAGCTCGGCATATTCGAAAACGTAATACTCCTTATCGACATTGCTGACGATCGTTATAGAATCTTTGTTGATAAGGGCTTTACCTCCCTGAACACCAATTACCGAGAACGTCATCCATATCACACTATCCTTCCGTACCCGGATGTTGGTCTTCACTTCTCGCTCTTTGTTAGCATCACGCATCACCATGCGGGCTTTGCCATGAAAATATTCAAAATCAATTTCTTCAATGTTTAAGGTTGGTTTCGGTGGTGTTATTACTGTCGCTACAGGAGCAACAATCTTCTTACTACAACTTGTAGCAAATACCACCATACCAATCAGTACAATCCAAAGACGACTATTCATAGATTTTTCGGTTCGCGATTTTTTTATTGAGCAATTCACTATTAGCATTTAGCCCTCGTGCTTTTTCCCATTGCCTTACGGCATTATCTACTTCGCCTAACTGATACAAAATATCTCCATAATGTTCAAAGTGAGCTGCATTTGCATGACCTGTATCAATCGCACGCTCTATCATTTTTTTTGCTTCTTTATATTTCTCCCGCACAAAGAGTACCCACGCATAGGTATCCAAATAGGTGGCATTATCCGGATTGTTTTTAATGAGCAATGCTGCCATCTTCTCCGCTTTCTCTAAATTGAATTTCCGCAAAGCAAGAAAGTAACTATAGTTATTCAATACAGCATCGTAGTTCGGACGAATAAGAAGTGCGTCCTCATAGGCTTTGTCTGATTTTTCATATTGCTTCGTAGCATTATATGAATCGCCCAACATGCTATTCAGTTCGCATACCAAATTCGGATTTGACGCGGATAGTTTTTTGGCTTGTTCAAGTGAGGTAATCGCTTCTTCATAATGATGCTTGCGCAAATTTGCATATCCATTAAAGTAGTGAATCATACTTTGATTGGGATACATTTCAAGTGCTTGCTCAGAATGCTTAATCGCGAGATCGAATTGTTCAAGTTGAGTTTCGAGATAGAGTAAGTTTTCCCATACTTCAAAATTCACATCACCTGATTCTACTGCCAACAAGTATTCGCGTTGTGCTTCTCTTATCTTTCCGATGGACAAGTAAATATCTCCACCAACAATATGTACATCCGGATCAGACGGATTATTCTTCTCCAGTTTTTCCAACAGGCTGAGAACAAATTTTTCTTTATCGGAATCAACAATCTTCTTGGTTTTGTTTTGGCTAAGCTCTGCATTATACGTTCCCAGGATAATAAGTTTGCTACCCATCTCTACCGAACTATCATCAAACAATTCAACCAACAAAGGTCTTGCTTTTTGTTCCTGATTGTTATCACGATAAATTCCTGCCAACAACATTTTTACATTACCTGCCTCTGTATTTTCAGAACAAAATTTTTCAAGGTATTGAATGGCTTCATTTCGCAGTCCTTTTTGTGAAAGCACTTCAGCAAACCCCATGATGTAACGCTCTTCATCCGGAAAAGCGTGAATGAGCTTTTCGCCTTCGGCAATACCTTCCTTGGTTTTACCTTGCTCTAAATAAAGACGTTGCTTTTGTATAGACGAGACTTCATTAATTCCAAAAATATGTTCTGCGCGATTATAGGTTTTGATCGCGTCTTCCACCTTGTTTCCATACTGATAAACTGCGGCCAAGTCATACAGATGATCCTCCGTTCCTCTTACATTGTCAATAAGAGATTCATATGCCTGTGCTGCCTTGTCAAATTTGGTAAGGCTGCTGTATATGGAAGCGGCCATCAAATAAAAATACTTGTTGCCCTTCTCCAGCTTCAATGCCATTTCAATATTCGTTGCAGCCCGAGCCTGATCCTCTGGTTTATTGCTGTGCGAAAGAACTTCCGCTATTTTAAAATAAACTGTTGCGTTATCCGGGTTGATTTCCAATGCTCGTTGGTAGTAGAGGAGTGCTTTGGCGTAATCTTCCAGAATAAAGAACTTCTCACCTTCAGTAAAATAAAACTCTGCTTCACGCAATCGGATGCCCGAAGCCTGAAGTTCATCTGCTCCTTTCTTCTTGCGCTGCGCCAAAACCGGTAAAGACAAAAGGATGCCAAGCACAACAACCAGAGCTACCACACCACAAAATTTGCTTAGACTCACGTTCACGTTATTGTATTAAACTCCTTAGGCTCAAATTATTTGACAAGCCTCAAAATTAACGAAAATACCTAACAATCTGAGTTATAAAAGGGCCTAAAACGAGCCCTGTACTATTTTGCGCCAGAGGATGGACTTAGCTCTTTGCGCTCGATGAGAAAGGCTATCAAAATAAAGGTCATCAGTACTAAACCATGAAATCCTGTGGCAAGCCATTGGTTATCGATAATAACCTGATTGGTGCCATACACCAAAAACGAAGCAACTAAAATATAACCAACATCTTTTAGTACACGATACGGAATGGGGTAGAATTTTTGTCCAAAGAAATAACACGCTACTGTCATGCTGAAATAACAAATGAAGGTTGCCCAGCTACTTCCCATATATCCAAATTGAGGAATGAGTACATAGTTCGCAGCGAATGTTATAATCGCACCACCAATGGTGGTGATGGTTCCATAATACGTTTTATCGATCAACTTAAACCAGACAGACATGTTATAATAGATGCCGAGAAATAAATAGCCCAATAACAAGATGGGTACAATTGATAAACCTTCCCAGTACTCTTCTCGCCCTAAAAATTGTTTTAGAATATCCAGATTAATACTGACGCCCAATAAAATAACACAACACGCAATAACGAAATAGTGATTTACCTTCGCGAAAAGCTGAGGCGAGTTTTTATCAGTAGCGTTCGAAAAGAAAAAAGGTTCAGCGGCATATCTAAAAGCGAGAACTACCAAGCTCATGATAACCGAAAATTTATAGCATGCACTGAATATCCCAAGAGCATATTTAGAAGATCTACCCGGATAGAAATTTTCCGGAAGCCACCACTCCAAGGTAAGTCTGGAGAACATCTCGTTCGTCATTCCTGCCAATCCAGTAATCATAATCGGATACGCATAGCCAAACATGGAAGAAGATATTTCCTGCTCATATGCAGGGCGCCATTTGATTAATGTTTTAGCGAAAAACAAAAGGTAAAATGCATTGGCTACGAGATTGGCCAGGAAAACAAAAGCAATACCAGCGGTGCTATTGTAAGCATAGTAGAGAAAATAAACATTTAGGCCTACCAAAATGAGAATATTCAAAATTCGTCCCAATGCAAATTGCAATGGTCTTTTCTGTAGGCGAAGACGCGCAAATGGAATCGCTACTGCGGAATCAATAAACAGAATGGCCACTACCCAAATGATGTAATTTGATTTTCCTTCAACGTGTAAAGCGTTGGCAATCGGATTAGCTAACGCAATGATAATAATGGACAGTGCCAGACTAATGCTGAGCACAACGGTTTGCGCAATGTTGAAAATTTTATTCTCATCAGCACCTGGTTTTGTAGCAAACCGGAAGTATGCGGTTTCCATACCGAACGTAAAAATCACATTGAGGAAGGATACATACGCATAGAGATAAGAAATAACACCATACTCTGCTGGAAGAAAAACTTTGGTGTGCAAACGGACCAACAAGAAGTTGAGAAACTTCGGTAGAATGCTACCTAATCCGTAAAGTACAGTATCGCCTGCAAGTCGTTTGAGTTTCCCCATTAGTTTGGTAATCAGTTCGCTAATTATTTAGTAAGGTATTAAATCAGAAATCATCATTCGCTAATCACTCATCACAAATTACCAATACCATTAGACTTTATACACCTTTAAAATTTGCTTTGCGCTTTTCCATGAATGCACTCGCGCCTTCTTTAAAATCTTCTGACGCAGCACAGACAGCAAAACTTTCAGCTTCTGTTTGATAGCCGATTGCTTCACCATTAAAACCAGCATTCACTGACTTAATCACGTGCGCAATGGCAATCGGTGATTTCGAAAGTATTCTTGTCATCATCTTCGTTGCAAGATCCATGAGTTCATCGCGATTGGCAACAACATGATTTACTAAACCAATCGCCTTCGCTTCTTGTGCTGAGATGAAATCGGCCGTCATAATTAATTCTAATGCCTTACCTCTGCCGACTAATTGTGTTAAGCGCTGGCTACCACCATAACCCGGTACAATTCCCAGATTTACTTCGGGTTGTCCAAATTTGGCATTTTCGGTAGCAATACGAATATGACAAGCCATTGCTAATTCGCATCCTCCACCTAAAGCAAAACCATTAACTGCTGCAATAATAGGTTTGGGTGAATCTTCTATTTGCTTGAATAATCTCTGGCCTTTTTGTGCCAGCGCAAACGCTTGTTCTTTATTAAGTGATGAGAGTTCTTTTATATCTGCGCCAGCAACAAATGCTTTATCTCCTTCACCGGTTAGTATAATTCCTTTAACACTATCGTTCTGGTAAGCTTCTTGCACAATTTTGTGCAGCTCATTCAGAACTTCACCATTTAACGCATTTAATGATTCCGGTCGTGATACGGTTACGATAAGGGTATGATCCGTATGATGAGTGGTGATAACTTGCATATTCAGACGTTTTTACAAAAATGCAATTTATTATGCTCTTTTGTAATATTGTAGAAGTTGGGAAGGCTTTATCGCCCTTGATCACAGATTGAATGAACATAAACACAAAAAGAGATAAGTAATCATTCGGGATTTCTTACTCGATCTTGATTAAAATAGAACCGAATGATTTTTTTTAATAACAACAGCATCATGAAAAGAGTAGTTTTAGCAGTTTCCATCGCAGTATGTTCCTTTTTATCAGCGGAAGCCACCACGTATTATACAGTGGCAAATGGAGCTTGGGGCGGAGCTATTTGGAGTTCGGTTTGCAGTACATGCGCTGGCAGTGTACTTCCTGCATTATCTGCTAACGATATTTTAATAATAGATGACCAAGTCACAATAGCGTCTGGCACAGTCACAATCACTCCAAAGGTCTCCGTAATTTTACGAACTGATAATTCTCCTAATACCTCAACCAACCCTGCGAAACTAATATTTGTAACAGGAGGTAAATTAAATCTGAGTTCATCTGGGTCGTCTGTAACATTACAAAACGTAACAGGAAATGCTGCAAATAATCCCATTATTGATGGCACAGGTTCAGGCGGATCAAATACAATTGATGTAGGAGGAACCGAACTTTGGAGAGCAAGTAATGGAGATGTTCAGGGTATCGGTACACTTTCCCCTGGAGGTGTTCTTCCTGTAAAATTGATTTCTTTCAAAGTGGATAACATTTCGACTACCGCTGTCAATTTAAAGTGGGTCACAACATACGAGCAGAACTTTGACTACTTTTTGGTAGAGCGGGCGGGTTTGGATTTGAATTTTGAAACCGTTGCAAAGATTGAAGGTAAAGGTGGACTGGACATAATCACTTCTTATGCGTATCAAGACAGCGAACCTTTGAGTGGCAAAAATTACTATCGCTTAAAGAGTGTTGACCTAGATTGGTCGCATGAATATTCCAGTGTTGTTTTAGCGGAATGGAACTTTGGCGATCAAAAATCAGAGATTACAATTTATCCGAACCCAATTTCCGATCATTCTTTTACACTTGAAGTGAATCGTGAAATTAATGCAGCAACCAGCATGTTGATGATAAATAGTATGGGTAAAGAAATAACGCAACAACCTATCTTAAACAATAAAGAGATTATTACGCTACGGGATGATTTAAAATCGGGTGTTTACTTCTTGAAAGTTACGGGACGTGATTTCAATAGAACAATTAAAGTGTTTATCCGATAGTCTTGAGCAATGATGGAAGATTAGTCAAAATTTCTTCCGTCATTTCTTCCAATCCGAAAGCAGGCTTCCATCCCCAATCTATTCGGGCCACAGAATCGTTAATCGATTTTGGCCAAGAATCTGCAATGGCTTGGCGGAAATCTGGATTGTAGGTAATCTCAAATTCAGGAATGTGTTTCTTTATCTCCGTTGCAATTTCTGCAGGACAAAAACTCATGCCTGCTACATTATAACTTGAGCGGATTTTAACTTTCTCTGGAGATGCTTCCATCAAATCGATCGTAGCTTTCACCGCATCATCCATGTACATCATGGGCAAGTACGTATCGGGTTTTAGAAAACACTCGAATTTTTTATCGGTAAGTGCTTTGAAAAAAATATCAACTGCATAATCGGTTGTACCTCCGCCCGGCTTAGTTTTATATCCGATCAAACCAGGATAACGAAGACTGCGTACATCCAGTCCTTTGTTTTTAAAATACCAATCACACCAACGTTCACCTGCCTGTTTGCTGATTCCGTAAATGGTTGTTGGATCCATGATGGTATCCTGAGGCGTTTTTATTTTTGGAGTTGTTGGACCAAAGGCGGCAATGGAACTCGGCCAATATACTTTACCAATTTTATATTCAACTGCTGCATCGAGCACGGTGATTAATCCATCCATGTTTAGTTGCCATGCCAGCTTCGGATTTTTTTCTCCCGTTGCGGATAGAACAGCCGCGAGATGATAGACTTGCGTGAACTTGTTCTTCTTAATAAAGTCAATAAACTGATCATGCTTCAGCACATCGAGTATGGCAAAGTTTCCAGTGGCTAAAATTCCCTGAGGGTCTTTAATGTCGGTGGCCGTTACATTTTCTTTTCCATGCAAATGCCACAAGCCTTGTGTTAACTCCGAACCCAACTGCCCACCCGCTCCAATCACTAATATCTTTTCACTCTGCATGCTTCATCTGGTTTATCCAAGAATTTTCTTTCTCTGTGATGCTTATAGTCCATTGTCGATAGTCGACCTTGCCTACTATCAATTGCCTATTGCCAACTGCCTACTGAAATCGTGGGGCGAAATTACCAAAAATTACCATTCACCTACCATGCGTTAGGAGTCATTTTGATTACCTTAGCGGCCGTGAATTTTGAAGACTATTTAATATCGAAAAAGATTGATTCCCGTGCCTTTCACGGATCAGAACCCTCCCTTTGGGAAAATTGGAAGGTGGAATTCGAGCAGTTGCATCCGAATAGTTTTACCGCTCAAAAACTGTATTTGATCAACCCCATCAGGAGAAAGTATACTTTGAAAATTGAACCGGTTGTTAAGAAAGAAGCAGAATCTTCATCTGTTCTAAACGAAAATCCTTCTGCGACAAAGCCGGAAGCAACTTTAAAACCCGCTGCACCGAAACCGGTATTCAGACCCAAACCGAAAATGAATTAATATGTATAAGAAGTTACAACCTGTTCTGGAAAAAGAACTTTTGTCTATCCAGGAAGCGGGTCTATTTAAGAAGGAAAGGATTATTACAACACCTCAGGGTGCCGATATCAAAACAAGCGAAGGCAAAGAGGTAATTAATTTCTGCGCCAATAATTATTTAGGATTATCATCGCATCCACGCGTTATCGAAGCAGCAAAACACGCCATTGATACCCATGGCTTTGGCATGTCATCCGTACGTTTCATTTGTGGTACGCAGGATATTCATAAAGAACTGGAGAAAAAGATCTCCGATTTTCTCGGTACGGAAGATACTATATTATATGCCGCTGCATTCGATGCGAACGGTGGTGTATTTGAACCGTTGTTTGGAAGTGAAGACGCTATTATTTCAGATGAATTAAATCACGCCTCTATTATTGATGGCGTTCGTTTATGCAAGGCCATGCGTTATCGTTACAAGCATAATGACATGGACGATTTAAAAAAACAACTCGAAGACGCAAAACAAGCCGGAGCAAAACAGATTATCGTTGTAACCGATGGTGCATTCTCTATGGATGGTACCATCGCACAGCTGGATAAAATCTGCGACCTCGCAGATCAGTTTGAAGCACTGGTGATGACAGACGAATGCCACTCTTCCGGATTTATTGGGAAGACAGGACGCGGTGTGCCTGAACATTGTGGTGTAATGGGCAGAGTTGATATTATTACTGGAACTTTAGGAAAAGCATTGGGTGGTGCTTCAGGAGGATTCACGTCCGGCAGAAAAGAAATTATTGAATTGCTGCGCCAACGATCAAGACCGTATTTATTCTCCAATACATTAGCTCCTTCAATCACTGGAGCATCTATTGAAGTCTTCAACATGCTTTCCGAAACAACTGACTTGCGTGATAAATTGGAAGCAAACACAACGTACTTCCGCAACGCCATGACAAAAGCCGGTTTCGATATAAAACCGGGCGTACATCCCATTGTTCCCATCATGTTGTATGAAGCAACACTCGCACAACAATTTGCTGAACGCTTACTTCAAAAAGGAATTTATGTAATCGGATTCTTCTTCCCGGTTGTGGCAAAAGGAAAAGCAAGAATAAGAGTTCAAATTTCTGCTGCACATGATAAGCATCATTTAGACAAAGCAATTGCTGCGTTTACAGAAGTGGGGAAAGAATTGGGAGTACTAAAGTAGAATACAGAATTGAGGATAGCGAATTTAGAATAGTAAGGAATTGGAGTTCATTTAATTCCGTGTTCCTTCTTACGCTTCTCAACAATGTCGCCCATCTTCGAAGTGTCCTTGGCAAGAATACCAAAGGCAGGATCTATGTTTTCCGATGGGAAAAAGTAGATGCTGCCTTTTTTTCCTTTTATGCGCAGCTTGTACAAGTGAACGAGTGGAATAATTTTTATTGACTTTACTTCAGGCCATTCAAATCGTGTATTGCGATGCCCTTCCAGGATCACGATTTTATTTTTACCAATAGCCACGCGCCTAATCTTGTCCGAGATAATTGAAAAAATAATCAGGAGCGTTAGTCCGAGTGCAAAGAAGATAAGTGATATAAAGAAGTTCTTTGCAGTGAATTCAAAACGGAGGAGTAGACTGGCGGCAACGATCCACTGAATAAATGCAAAGCCGAGGAAAAAGTACTTTGCAAAATAAAACTTGGCGGGGTTAGCTTCTACCATCGGTGACCAGCATAGTTAGATTTTAAATCTAATTTACGATAAAATTGCTTTCAATGTTACATAACGGGACTTTTTTAGACCCCTTCCCACTCATCGGAATCCTGTCCGCAAGATTTTACTCCTAAGTTGAGCCAACTTTCACTCTAAAATATTCCAACGCATAAAACACGTTCAATATCGATTTGCATCCGAAAGGCATAAAACATTCTTTTATCAATTGTTTACCGATCCCAGTTCAAGAAATAAGACTTAACACTTACGAAGTGCCTTAACAACTAAATCACACACACGCTTCTGTTGGAAAGTCTACAACCAATGTCAACTGGATATAAAATTATATTAGCACAGTAACAATTTCATTTCGGACTTGTTAAGGTATGTTATGAAGTTACGAATTTCAGTTGCTGTCTTTACACTAATAATCTGCGGTGGTTTGGTGGCTTATATTTTCTGGAAACAGGAATTAAAATACACCTTGCCCACTCCGGTTCCGACTTCTTACATTCCGAAATTCTTCGAAGAAAATATTCATTTACCTCAGGAGCAAACCACTCCAGTATTTCTTCATTTTTTTAATCCTGACTGTCCGTGTTCTCGCTTCAATCGCAAACATGTAAATCAGTTGATTTTTCTGTACAAAGATAAAATCAAATTTAAAGTTGTTATCCCTTCGTACTCTTCTATGGATGAAGCAAAAAGCTTTTTTGACGAAGACATTGAAATTATTTCTGACACGGAAGGATGGGCCGAAGCGTGTGGGGTGTACTCTACTCCTCAAGCGGTAATAATCGATCAGAAATCAAAATTGTATTTCAGAGGAAATTACAATCGAACACGGTATTGTACCGACCCGAAAACAAATTATGCCGAGTTAGCACTTCAGTCATTTGTAAATAACAAACCGTTACCCCTGATGGACGAATTAGCGAAGCGTGCCTACGGTTGTTCATTTGCAGACTTAAATTAAACTATATGGAATCGAAGGAATTGAGCGGAGTCGATTTAATGACTGAAGTGAATCGCAAGGCAGACCGCGTCACTCAAATTGCATTGATATGTTATTTCGTCTTTGGCATTTTTCTCTCTTTCTTCTATGATACCTATATGGTAGCATTAGGTGTAGGCGGTTTAAGTTTGCTTGCCTTCTTTGTGATCAAATCAATGATACCGAACTCCAGTTTCTATCGATACGTTCTTGGGGGCATCTACGCCATCTTCGCGGCACAATTTATCTATCAGATGCATGGACTTTTTGAAATGCACTTTTTTGTTTTCGTTGGATCAACGCTATTGATCGCTTATCAGAACTGGAAACTTCAATTGCCCTTGATCCTTCTTGTGGTAGTACACCATGCCACGTTCGCCTATCTGCAATATTCAGGAATGAAGGAAATCTATTTCACTCAATTGGCATACATGGATTTACAAAGCTTCCTGTTTCATGGTGGATTGGCAGCAGTTATTGTTGCCATCTGTGGTTATTGGGCATTCGATTTGGAACGTGTGGCCATGAGTGAAGTGAAGAATAAAGTAATACTTGAAAATCAGTTGGCCAATGTGAGTAATAACATATCGTTTGCCGAACAAATCAGCAAAGGAAATTTATCAGTAAAGTATACGCTTCTTGATGAGAAAGACGAATTGGGCAGATCTCTTTTACAAATGCGTCATAATTTGCAAGAAGCCGCGCAGCGTGAACAAAAAGATCGTTTCATTACGGTTGGCATTACCAAGATTGGCGACATCATTCGCGAGTTTGGTAACGATACTCAAAAGCTTGCAGACGAATTTATTCGTGGTCTCGTGAAGTATTCCGATCTGAATCAAGGTGGATTATTTCTGTTGAGCGAAAAGGGAGAAGATTCCAATTTGCACCTCGCGTCCTGCTATGCTTACGATCGTAAGAAATTTCTAACTAAAGAAGTAAGTATCGGTAACGGACTTGTTGGACAATGTTTTCTGGAACGTCATCCCATTTATATGACCAACGTTCCGAAAGATTACATTGAAATTACCTCTGGTTTAGGAGGTGCCACTCCAAGGTGTATTTATATCGTACCCGTTAAGACCGAAGAAGAAATTGTGGGTGTAATCGAACTGGCATCATTTAAAGAACTGGAAGATCATCAAAAAGAATTCTTCCAAAAGGCAGCTGAAAATTTTGCGTCAGCCATTCTATCTTCCCGAACTACACAAAAAATAAAAGTATTGCTGCAGGAATCTCAACAGCAAACTGAAGAGATGAAATCGCAGGAAGAAGAGATGCGCCAGAATATGGAAGAGTTACAAGCCACACAAGAAGAAATGACACGCAAGGCCAAGGACTACGAAAACCTTTTAGCCGAACGGAACCGTGAAATCGAAATGCTGAAAGCAGAGCGAAGAGAAACTGTAGAACAGTAATTTTTTTTATACAGCACAAATACCAATAATTCAAACTCTGTAAAAACGTACCTCTCAGAAGATTCCAAGAAAACAACAAATCATTGTTTGGTTTTATTACTATTGCAGAATTTATCTCCTAACTCTACCTTTAGAGCATTGGATATTACTATAAATTAAAAAAATGATTAAACGATGTATTCTACTATTCGGTATGGTGTGTTGTTACACCGCTCTGTTTTCTCAAGTAACTACTTTTCCTAAGTCAAATGATGAGACTTTTGAAGCCCCCGATGTACCACCACAGTTTCCAGGTGGTTATGAGGCACTGCAAACATTTCTTATAAAAAATATGAATTACCCAGCGTCCGCAAGATTAGCCGGAATAGAAGGAGTAGTGTTCATTTCCTTTGTCATGGATTCTTCCGGGTTTATTGAACCGCAATCCATAAAAACATTGCAGAGCTTATATCCTGCTTGTGATCAAGAAGCCGAACGAGTACTGAAAGTCTGCAGCACAAAATGGACTCCTGCAACAAAGAATGGAAAACCGATCCGTGCCCGCACTGTTATTCCAATTAACTTTCGTTTGCAAGAAACTATAAATCATAACCTATCAACCCCTATAAAAGCAGTAGTAGAAAAAAAACCTACAAACACAAGAAAGCCTACATGGGGTATTTACAGTGACCTTACTATGTCAACTCTTATTTCAGAAGTCAACCCTGATGACACGGTAGATGTCATTGGCTGGGGGCCACGGCTGTTTATTGTCAATAGTAAAAATATAACGGGCTACATTGCTACTAAGGCACTCGTTGTGACATCAGAACTTGAAAAAC